>CAYMKD010000064.1:0-9777 GCA_964390435.1 uncultured Pseudobdellovibrionaceae bacterium
CGCCATCACCTAAGTAAGATGAGTTTGAATCTCCTTGTGCGGACAAACCAAGTTTGAATGCATCTACAGGTGACGCCGCAGAATTACTTTGCATTGCACCTGGCGTGTTCGTTTTTGGCACTGCTCCGGCTACAGGATCAGAAAGTACTTGTGTTTGATCAGTTGAAACTTTTTTTGCAAGTTTTTGTACTAGAGACGTCGTCTCTGGCGTGGATTCGACTGCAGTCATAGAATCAATAGGTATTTGGCCAGAAGAAGACGCCATAGCTGCCGTTTCTTTTTGACCTTTTAACTGCTGATTATAATTGTCTTGCATGTTTTTAGCCCCGGACATTCTATCTAGGTTTGGCATAAACTCATCACTATTTAATGCATCTAATGCTTCACTAGGTTTTGTCATAGGACGACCCACTTGCGGTTCTGTTCTCAACCAAAATTTGTTATTCATATTATCTATGGACTGATTTAGCAAAGAGCGACGATCTTTACTGCTCATACCAACCCCTAATGCTGCTAAGCTAGCTGTTGCCACAGCTGCACTAGAGTCACCTGATTTGACAATCAAATCTTTTGGTTTAGCCGTTTGATCCGCTTGTGCTAATTTAGACAACATAGATAAATACATACCCATGGCTAAAGCAGCATCTTGAGGAGAAAGATCTAATTGATCAATGACTTCATTCGCCGTATCCATCGGCGGCTTCGTCAAATCTTCAGGCTTTAAACTTGCCATTGCCCTAACCACATCGGTTGAGGGGACGCCCAACTCACTCTCCATTGAGTCCATGAAATCAAGCATCACTTGTTCTTTAGCCGTTAAATCCTTTTCTTCTTTTGCTGACTCTTGGTCTGGCAAAGCCCTTCTCATTGGAGCAGACTCATTAAGCTGCACACTTTGATCAGAAAATTGTGTCGTCTTTTTTTCTTCTATAGACTGACTTGGCTTCTGATTTTGTGGTGCCACAGCTGGATCTGCTTTGTTTCGAGAAGATACATTTGACAGTGTCTTCACAAAGGATCCTGGTTCCTCCTGATTTTGATCTGCCTTATTCGGGTTAGCCATGGGTGGACTATAACCCTTAGTTGCAGATACCCCAGGTGGACCGAGGGCATTAATGTTAGACAAAACAACTCCTCCTTCCTTGGAATTTAAGTAAAATCATCCTGATTTTACTTTCGTTTATATCCTGCGTACTTTTCAGATAAAATTTGCGCTTTATCTGGTTTAATTAAATTCATAATTTCAGCTGCAGTTTTCTTTTTCATTCGACCTAATATTTCAACAGCAAGATCTTCATCTAAAGTTGAGAGCACGCTGGCCGCATTATTAGGCTTCATACTTGAATACATTTGTACTAAATTTTCAATTTTTCCTTCGTCTGCTTTAACTTTTTCCTCTAACACACTAGAAATATGAGTTCTCATTTCTTCGAGTTTTGAGATTTTTTTATCTAATTCTGTTTTTTGCAACTGAAGTTCAGCTTCAAGCTTACTTAATTCTGCCTCTCTTTTATCTAGTTCAATCTTTCTTGCATTTAATTTGGTAAATTGATTAATCTCTTCATCTGTAAAGCTTTTTTTAATACTAGCTGCTGATCTTACTTCTGCCTCTTTTTTGTCAGATTTCGTAGTTTCTTCTTGAACTTCACCTTCAGGTTTAGCAACCTGATTTTCATTTGTTTTACCGTCTTGCGATGTGCCTGCACTAATGGATTCACTGGCACTCGCTTTAGAGTTTGCGGAGATCTCTACCCGGCTTAAAAAAGATTCAATTTCATCTAAATAAGTTACACCACCGAGAGTTGATAAAAATCCTATTAAAGAAACTATTGTTAGCTTCCATGGAAATTTAGATTTTTTTTCTTTTTTATTTATTATAACCGATGCACCTTTTTTAGCAGTTATTTTTGAAGCATTATTATTTATTTTAGATTTACTCAAATGGCTATTCACTGGCGATGTATTTGCCGCTGCACTACGAGCCTGTTTAAAAAATTTATCGTAACCTGCTGCCACTGTTATCCTCTTTTGAAACGCATTGTATTCATATCATCTAAAAGCTTGATCTCTCTTTTCCTTCTCTTTTTCTTGTAGTCCTCAAAATATTTTTCTTTAAGCTTCTCTATTATTTTATAATCAATTGCCTTTACACGCAAAATTTCTCTTTGACTCTCGACCAAACTTTGTGCCTGGCTCACCTTCTCCTTTTGCCTAGAAATTCTTATCTTTTGTCCGGCGATGAACTCATCAATAGACTTTAGTGCCCCTGAAACCGCCCCCGACTTATCTGTTTCAATTTTAACTTGTACGTGGGCTTGACTTAGATCCTCATTCATTTTGTCTAACTTAGATTGCTCTAAATTTAGCTCAGCCATAGCTTCCAAAAAATCTCTTTGCGCAATCTCTTCGAGTCGCTTGCGGTGTTCTAATACTTTTTGATAAGCAAAATCAAATTTCATATAACTCAACTATTGACAAGAATTCCTTGCATTTGTCTTAGACAATCATTAAAACCAACTTTTTCTTCAACTCTTTGTTTTAAAAAGCCTTCAATAGATTCGTTGAGAACTACAGATTTATCAATTTTAGGATTTGAACCTTCTTTATATGCTCCAATATTAATAAGATCTTCAGCATCCCTGTAAATAGCAATATTTTCGCGAATTTTTTGAGCCATCTTTACATGCTCTGGTTGAACGACTTGTCTCATGACTCGACTTGAACTCTGCAGAATATCAATTGCCGGAAAATGTCCTTTTTGAGCCATCTCACGACTGAGCACAATATGGCCATCAACGATGGATCTTACTGCATCACCAACTGGATCATCCATGTCATCACCTTCGACTAAAACCGTATACAAACCAGTAATACTGCCTGCATTTTCAAAAGACCCGGCTCGCTCAAGAAGTTTTGGTAAAGTAGAAAACACACTTGGCGTGTATCCTTTGGAGGCTGGAGGCTCTCCCATGCTAAGACCTATTTCTCTCTGAGCCATAGCAAAGCGAGTTATAGAATCCATCATAAGTAATACATTTTTTCCTTGGCCAGCAAAATGCTCAGCTACTGCTGTAGCCACAAAAGCTCCACGCATTCTAACAAGTGGGCTTTGATCGCTTGTTACAACAATAACAACTGATTTCTTCATTCCCTCAGGACCAAGATCTTCTTCAATAAACTCTCGAACTTCACGACCCCGCTCACCAATAAGAGCAATTACATTCACATCGGCATTTGTATAACGCGCCATCATACCAAGAAGCACTGACTTACCTACACCAGACCCAGCCATAATTCCCACTCGTTGCCCTCGACCTGTTGTTAGCAGGCCATTAATAGCTCTTACCCCTAAATCTAAAGGCTGCCTAATCGGCTTTCTTTGTAGTGGATTTCGCGTATTATTATAGAGAGGAACTTCTCTAAAAGCTTCAATCGGTCCATGGTCATCTATGACATAACCAAGTCCATCAATAACACGACCCAACAGCTCATCACCCACTCTAACTGTTGCTGTTTGTCTATGTAATACAATTTTAGCTCCTAAAGAAATGCCTCTGACTTCACCAAGAGGCATAAGAAGAACTGACTTTTCTTTAAAACCAATAACTTCAGCAAAAAAGGAATTTTCACCTGAAGCTGCTTGAACTTCGCAAATACTTCCAAGACAAGCTCCCGGCAAATACCCTTTAATTAAAAGTCCTATGACCTCTGTTACTTTACCGCTATCTTTTGTCATGTGAGCTGCCGATAGAATTTCTGTATATTTCTTTAAATCAAGACTTAGTTCACTCATGATCTTATCTTATCTTTAGTTCTAGGTATGGATTCTTTTATTGAAGACCAAAGCTTATTTACTCTCTCTTCAATGCGAGCATCAATTATACCGTAATTTGTTTCTACTATGCATCCGCCTGGCTGAATGTCTGTAGAAGATTCTAAGTGTATTTTCTTTAAAAATTCTAAATCTTTTTTGGATTCTTTTTTTAATGACTCTAAAAATTCAAACTCCTTATCAGAAACCTGCACATTAATTTGCTGTTCATCTTGCGCTAACTGAGCAGCTTGTTTTATCACAGTCACAATGGCATCATTCTTTTCAGATATTTCGGTCATGGCTATTCGGCTAGCCATATAATAAATAAGTTGAATAATATGTGCTTCATTGAAATCTATTAAATCAATTTTTAACTTAAGCATGTTATTAATAAGATCTTCTAAGTTTTTTAAGTTTAATTCGATTTCTTCAGATTTTTTTTCAAAAGCCTCTTTTCGCCCCTCATCTAGACCAAGTTGATAGGCCTCTTTATAGGCACTCTCCTCAATTACTTTTAACTTTTCTAAAACTTTTCCTTCGATTTGATCAGAAAGTGAAAGCTCTTCGATTTCGGCAACTCCAGTTTGAACTCGTATCACATCTGCCATATGAAAATCTTTAGTGGCTTCATGCTTAGTGAGTTCAATATAGCGCACCGCTGGCTCAGGAGTTTCCATTTCAAAATTGACTGGAACGTATTCCATTACACTACTAGTTCCAGCCTCAGTATTCTTAAGAACCGTTTTAAACAAGCGCATCCTCCGAACCACCTCTAGCAATTAAGATTTTTCCTTCAGCCTCAAGTCGTCTAGCCACATTAACGATTTCCTGTTGGGCCCCTTCAACGTCTGATAAACGAGATGGTCCCATATTGCTTAAGTCATCCTTCAGCATTTCGGCCGCTCTCTGAGAAATATTCTTAAATACCTTCATTCTGATATCTTCACTTGCCGTTTTAAGAGCAAGTAGAAGTTTATCATTTGGAACTTCTTTAAGAAGAGTTTGAATTCCTTTATCGTCAATTTTAACGATGTCATCAAATACGAACATAAGTTTACGTATTTCTTCAGCCAGAATTGGATCTTTTTCTTCTAAACGTGACATAATTGCCGTTTCAGTATTTTTATCCATTACGTTGAGCATTTCAGCTACAGGCTGTACACCACCAAGTGCAGCTTGTTCCACAGTGCTTAAAGAAGAAAGTTCTGCCTTTAATACTTTATCTACTTCTAGAATGAGTTCTGGAGCTACATGATCAAGATTGGCCATTCTTAGTACAACTTCAGCTTGAAGAGCTTCAGGAAGTCTTTTTAAAACTTCACCTTTTTTCTCTGGTTCTAAATGCGATAAAATAACAGCTACGGTTTGTGGATGCTCATTAACTAAAAAGTTGGCTAAAGACTTTGAGTCTACCATCTCTAAACTCTCGAGTGTTCGTCCACCAACAGCCGCTACATTCAAACCGCCCAAAATACCTCGCGCGCGCTCTTCACCAATTGCATCCACAATAGTATCTTTATTTGTGGAATCTTCAGAAAAAATGTAATCTTCTGATTCACTCACCATTTCATAAAATTCTTCCAAAACTTTTTTTGTTACATTCACTGGCACAATTCTTAATTTTGCCATAACATTAATAAGCTTTCGGATATCACCATCATCTAATCTTTTTAATAAAAGTCTTACAGCATCTTTTCCTAAATAATTAATTAAAATGGCTGCCTTTTCAAAGCCCTTTAAACTTTCAAAAGTAATTCCCTCTGGCTTGAGTAAACGTGCCATTTTAGCCATCCTTTCTTACTAACCAAAGTCCAAAAGCATTTGATGCTTTTTCTTCGTCTTTGTTCATTAGATTTAGTATACGATCTTTCAATAATTCACTCTCTGCTTTATCAGGATCTATTGACTCTTCTAACACCGGCAAGGCGGAAGTCATACCTGGCAGACTGTTATCTACGGACTGTAGCTCTTCTAGCTCTTCAATAGTTCTTGGCAACATATCCTCCACTGAATCTTGAAAACTATCAGTAATCCACTGCATGAATGGACGAACAACGATGAAGAAAAATAAAGCCAAGCTAAATCCAAGCAATGACCACTTAAATAAAGCATGAAGTAGTTTTTTCCTCTCCAAGGTAGTTAATAATTTATCAGAATCTGTGAAATCTTCTTGCGTGAATTGAATATTTTCAATTTTAACGGTGTCTCCGCGAGCGGCATTAAAGCCAATAGCATTTCTTACTAAAGTTTCATATTTTTTAATTTCTTCTTCAGAACGTGGAACCCACTTACTTTCAACTGTTCCATCTTCTTTTTCAGTCGTTTGCATAACGCCATCAACTAAAACAGCGACACTTAAACGCTCTAACCCACCAGCGGCTTCTTTAATATTTTTAATTGTTTTTGGCACATCATAATTAGTAGTTTTAATTTCTTTTTTAACGTTTTGATTAAAACCTGTTTGTCCCGCATCTTCCGCTCCTGGGAGGTTTGCTCTTGATCCAGGAACTCCGGCTGGATTTAGACGCTTACCATCCAGAGATTCCTCTTCACTTGTTTGACTTTTTATGGCCGTTTTTTCAGGGTCTACAGATTCTTCTACCGAAGATACAAAGCGATGATTCAACATCGCATCGACCTTAGCAATGACTTTAGCTTGACCAACTACTTTTGAAAGAATTGAGTCAATTCGTCCCTCTAACTCCTCTTCTACTTTTCTTTTTAAATCCATCATGTCATTAGAAGCTGAAGCTGCGGAATCTCCAGATCGAGATAAAACCTTCCCACGATCATCCACAACAGTGACTCGGTCTGGATCCATACCCTCCACAGAGCTACTTACTAAATAACGAATCCCTCTAATTTGCTCAGGAGATAAAGATTTTCCTGCACGCATTTCAACAACAACAGAGGCTGATGGCTGACTTCCTTCTTCTAAAAACGTCTTTTTGGCTGGCAAAGCTAGAATTACTTTAGTTTGTTTTACGGCACTTAAAGTATTAATAGATCTTATCAATTCTCCTTGCAAAGCTCTTTGGTAATTAATTCTCTGCGCATAAGAGTTTGTGCTGAAATCCTGCTTATCAAAAAGCTCAAGTCCTATGTTTCCTAATTTACTTGAACCTAATTCAGACATAAGATCCATCTGAGTTGAGTGCAAGAAATCACTTGGAACAGCAATGGTCTTCCCATCATCGCGTAATTGAAATGGAACGTTTCTTGATTGTAATCTACCAATGATAGTTGTTACTTGATCCGTTGGTATATTTGTCAGAAGAGGCACATAATCTCTGCCAGAGAGCATAACCCCGATAACGACAAAGACAACGCCAGCAATAACTGAAACCGTCAGCATCGAAACCCGCTTAGTCGGACTTAAGCTTTTATAAAAATCTCTAAATTGTGCAATTAAGCTACCCAATATTTTTTGCAAAGCCTCAACTCCTATTAAAAATTAAACCTGCATCTTCATAACTTCTTGATACGCATCAATAATTTTATTTCTAACTTGAACCATTAACTTTAAAGCGATATCTGCTTTTTCAGCTGCGATCATAACGTCAGCAATATTATCAGTTTGGCCAGTGGCTAACTTTTCCATTGCCTTGTTTGATGTTTTTTGTAAATCGTTAACTGAGTGAATGGCATCTTTAAGAGTGTCGGAGAATGATTTTCCCCCAGCTTTATCCACAGCGGAAGTTCCGCCTACCGAAGGAAACACATCTGTTTTTAACTCGCGACTTTGCCCTGTGTCGACAAAGCGCTTTGCATTTGAAACTGTAAAACCGTCCATGGCTTCACCTCTCTAGTTTATGTCTGAAAAAACCTTTATATAATCTGGTTTTACCAACATAAGCTTATTTAAATTATATTACAAAAACTCCATATTTTCATAATAAATCATCGACCAATCTCTAAAGCACTCATCGCCATATCCTTAGTGGCCTGCATAGCCGAGACGTTAGCCTCGTAAGATCTCGTTGCTTGAATCATATTGGTCATTTCTTCCATCAAATTTATGTTCGGATAGGCCACATAGCCATCGGCATTGGCATCGGCATGGTCTGGTTCGTATTTAAGCACAGGAGCTTTACGATCAGAAACGACATCTGTCACCTGGACCCTCTGATAATCATTATTCGGCAAGACCGATACAAGTTCACCAAAGTTTCTAGCATCTGGCATAGCTTCAAATACCACATCTTTACGTCGATAAGCTCCACCTTCCGGTGCCCTAGTTGTATTAATATTAGCAATATTACTCGAAATGGTATTCATGCGCATGCGCTGAGCAGCCATACCGCTACTGCTAATTCTCATCCCAGACATAAAATCTGACATTATCGACCTCCATCGGAAGCAGCATATCTAAGAGTAGCTAGTTTTTTGTTTATAAGTTGTAGAGCTGATTTATAAAGAATTGTATTTTCCGCAAGACTAGCCATTTCTTTTTCTAAATCCACAGTATTACCATCATTATTAACAGCACCTTCCGGGTTTTCATAAATATCTGGCTGCACACGACTAGCGAGCCCTCCACCTGAAATAAAATGAGCTGGATCACTTGTCTCCATATTGCGCATGCCTTCAATATCAATGGCTCGTGATAAAGCCTCTTCGAAGTCCATTTTTTTTGCATGGTAACCTGGAGTTTCGGCATTTGCGATATTACTTGAAGTAATATTATTTCGCATTTGCCTCATTCGAAGTGATGTAGCAAGTGCATTGGTGGTTTTATCAAACATAGAACTCATAAAGACATCTCCTTACGATAATCTTGTAATTTATTTCTTAATGTACGGATACTGATACCAAGCAACTCGGCTGCTTTTGTTCTGTTCTGACTTGTAAACTCCAAAGTTTGTAGAATGAGATTTCTTTCAACTTCGCATAGTTTTAGGCCAGGTCTAAATAATTTATCATCCATATTTATTGTTGAATCATCAAAAATTATATGTTCCGGCTGTATAGTTTCTCCATCATTTAAAATAACTGCTCTTTCAATAACAGATTCAAGTTCTCGCACATTCCCCCGCCAGCTCCACTTTTCTAGACAACTTAGTGCTTCTTCAGAAAGAATTTTTCTCTCCAGACTATTCATAATGCAACAAATGTCTGTAAACAAATTAGCTAGATATTTTATATCATCTTGACGCTCACGCAGAGCTGGAATCTGCAAATGGATAATGCTAATGCGATAATAAAAATCTTCTCTTAGAAGATTATTTTTTAAAAGATCACGCAAGGGCTTTTTTGAAGAAAAAATAAATCTCATATTCAAGCGAATTTTGGTACTTTCACTATCCAAAAAACCACTCTGCAGAATACCTGCTAAGCGTTCTTGGACTGATCTAGAAATACTCTCAAGATTTGCAATATAAATAGTTCCGCTGCTAGTTTTACTAAGAAGTCCTGGAGCACTATCTGTACCAAAAAGAGTTTCCTCTAGATCAGATTTATCTTTGTCTTCACTATTTAAAATAATAAAATTTTCTTTTGATTGATCACTTTTACGATGTATATATTCTGCCAAAAGTTTTTTTCCTGTACCACTTTCGCCTATAAGAGTAATTGGTGCTCGATGACGAACTACAGACTCTACCATCTGTATCAATTTTAACATTTTATTTGAAATTGTATGTATACCTTCAAATTCCATATAATATCACTTCACATCAGAATCCGACATTGCCGGAATTCTTTTAATATATTTTTTGTAACTATCTTGCCAATCAGCACTTCGCAATTTTTCTTGAGCTAATTTATACCAAAAGTTGTTTTCTTTATTAGATAGGCCTTGCCAAGCTTCACTTGCTTTTTGCAATTCACCTTTTTTAAAATAAATATCTCCAAGTTTGTATCGTGATGATAACATTTTAGAATCTTGATCAAAGTTACTTAATAGTATTTCATAGGTTTCAGCTGCTTTTTGATCATCACCCTTCTGTAAATATAGTTCAGCC
>CAYMKD010000065.1:0-810 GCA_964390435.1 uncultured Pseudobdellovibrionaceae bacterium
AGTTTGCGCTTGTGCTGCTTGCTTAGTCATATAATCTTGAGGAAAAGCACCTAATTTAGCTAAATAATTAGAGATGCTACCGTTTCCGTGTTGGATGATTTCACGAAGTGTGAAAAGTGGTGCATACTGAGAAGCTTTTTTCTCAGCTTCAAATATGATTTGAGTTAAAGTTGCAGCAGTAATGTCATTTTTAGACTTATTATCAATGACCATCACTTCTTCATTTGTGCGGATCATTTTTGCAATATCATCTAAAGTTACGTAGCAGCTTTGTTGAGTGTCATAAAGCTTACGGTTTTGGTAACGCTTAATGATTTTAACTTTGTTACTCGTCTTTACGTTGCTCATAGTGTCAGTTTGGTTGATCAAGTGGCCTCCCGTTGGAAGTTATCCTTTAATATCCTACATCTATACTTATGGCTAGGTGCAGAACAGTCTCTCTGTGGGGCGGACACTAACCCCTGGCGCCACAGCCTGTCAAGCAGTCAATCAGCCTAAATAATGAGGATGCTTTGCATTAATTTGCCAGGCTATTTTTGTGAGACCCAGAAGGAATTTAGTTCGGTTAATATAAATTTATATATATTTTTTATGGTATAAAGTTCAAATAAAGCCATGTAATATCAAATACTTAAAAAAATCAGTAAAACCAACAGTATTGTAAGATGTTTTTTTTCAGAAATTATGCAGACTAAAATCCATAAAAAATAATGCGTTAGGTCTAAAGTAGAGAATATAAATTTAGACCTCAGTTAGTTAAGAAGTTCCACCGAAGAAAGCATATGAGCTTTCTCTTTTTAGCTTCTGCTA
>CAYMKD010000065.1:820-7194 GCA_964390435.1 uncultured Pseudobdellovibrionaceae bacterium
AACATCTCTCGCAAAGCTACTTATTTGCGTTTTCTCGGTAAGTTTAATGGTGTCTTGTTCGCACTTCAGTGGACTTACAGGAGAGGATTCTTCTCAATCAAGATACTATGACTCGTCTCTGAATGACCATAATCGTGCGCCAGCTTCTTTGTCTCCTCCGATCATGGCATCAGATTCAGTTGATTCTCTGCATATGCGTACACAGGCGGATTACAACTTTTCTATGGGTGAAGCTCTAAGTTTAGAGGGGCAGCATGAAAAAGCCATAGAGGCTTTCAAAACAACCTTGATTTATGATCCAGATTCAGCGGCTGTCTACATAAGGCTTGCTACAGAGTACGTAAAAATAGGTGCTATTACTGAGGCTGTTGAGCAGGCAGAAATTGCCATTAAAAAAGATCCTAAAATGGCGGATGCTCACTTGCTTTTGGGGGGATTATACTCGTCGTTGAAAATGTATAAACCAGCCATTGTTGAGTATGAAGCTGTGCTTGAGCTAAGCCCAGATAATGTAGAGGCTCCCTTGTATATTGGAGCTGTTTATGCAGAACAAAAGCAGTTTGATAAAGCCATTAGTTTTTTTCAAAAACTTTTAAAAAATGCGGATTACCCAACGCCACACCTGATTCACTACTACATAGGGCGTGTGTATGTAGAAAAAGATGATAAGACCTCAGTCGCACAAGCAGAAAAGGCTTTTGCTAAGGCTCTTGAGGCTAAGCCCTCGTTTGTCGATGCGGCGATTGCTTTAGGTATGATGTACCAAAAGAAAAATCAGAATGATAAAGCGCTTAAAGTTTTAGAGAAATATCAAGCACAACATGGACCAAGCGCTAAAGCGGCAGAAATTTTAGCGCAAATCTACCTTGAAGATGAAAAATTTGATCTTGCATATGAGCAATTAAAAATTATTGATAATTCGAGTCCTGATAATCTGAATGCTAAAGTAAAAATGGCTTTAATTCAGATTGAAAAACAAGAATATGAAGTGGCTATTGAAAAGCTAAAAGAGATTTTAGCTTTGGCTCCAGACTCTGATAAAATTCGCTTTTATCTGGCTGCTGTTTATGAAGAAACAAAACAGTTCCCATTGGCAGTAGAGCAATTTTTAAAAATCCCAAAATCAAGCTCGTTTTTTAATGATGCAATAATTCATGCAGCTTTTTTGCAAAAAACCTTGAAACAAATCGATGATGCCATCGTGACAGTCAAAACAGGGCTTGAAGAGCGCCAAGATGTTCCTCAATTCTATTCTTTATATGCATCACTGCTTGATGAAAAAGGCGAATACACTGCTGCTGTAGAAATGCTGCAAAAAGCAATTGCTCAACATCCCGAGCAAGCTCAATTGCATTTCTTTTTAGGAACGATTTATGATCGTTTGCATAAGAAAAAAGAAGTGATTTCAGCTATGAAAAAAACTATTGAGTTAGATCCTGGACATGTTCAAGGTTTAAACTATTTAGCTTTCACATATGCAGAGCATAATGAAAACCTAGAGGAAGCTGAGCAGCTTTCTAAGAGAGCCCTTGAAATGAATCCAAATGATGGTTACATTCTAGATACTTTTGGTTGGGTTCTACATAAACAAGGACGTCATAAAGAAGCTATTCCTTATTTAGAGGCGGCATATCGCCAACAACCCAGTGAGAGTATTATTGCAGAGCACCTTGGAGACGCATATTACAAGGCTCAGTTAACAGATAACGCAATGGCCATGTATAAAAAAGCGGCCGATATGGAAGCAGATGAAAAGAAAATTCAGCAAATTCGCGCCAAAATTTCAGCTCTTGAAACACAGAGATCAGAAGACCTTACTCGAAAGCCCGCCTCTGTACAAAATCCATAAAAATCTTGTTAAGCTACTTAGTTTAGCAAGTCTCAGTTTTGCAGTAGGTTGTGCTACGAGCCCATTACCTAATGAGTATAAAGATGTGCAAAAAGGGCGTTGGGAAGCTAAGGCCTTGGTTCGCAGTACATCCAAAGCTAAATCAAATATTGTTCTTTTAGATATTATTGCTATTAAACCAGATAAAATGCGACTTGAGGTGCACTCAACTATGGGGATTCATGTTGCAAGCTTGGCAATGAACTCTAATGAGGCTCAACTTCTTTTGCCTACGAAAAAGCAATTTTACTCAGGTTCTGCGGACGCAAGTCTTCTGCAGCCGATCTTAGGCGTTAGTCTAGATCCTAAACTTCTTTTAAAGGTTTTATTTAGAGAGAATATTGATCTGCCAGACTGGAAATGTGAAAAAAATAAAAAAGATTTCTTAAGTAAGTGCCAAAACATAGCAAAGCAAGAAAGTGTTTCTTGGCAGGATGGCTCAGAGGGGACAAGCCTTGTACGAGTGAGCTCTAAGTCATATGATATTCAAATACAACTCAAGTCATTTTCGACCAAAGTCCAGGAGTCAGAGCAATTATTTAAGCTCACTGTGCCAAATGGATACAAGTCGAGTCGTACTCGCTAAAGGGCGAGTGAGTTTGTGTGCCATTTTTTTATAATATTTTTTCTAAGCATTTACCTCTGAGAGAACAGCAGGCATACTATAAATAAGCAGCAAAAGTCATGAGGGCTTTTGCATTCACATTAGACCATGTTTCAAGGAGAGATTTTATGGCCACAAGTCAGATTGACTTACAAGCAGCATTGAAAAACTGGCAAAACCAGTCCGGCTATTCAAATCTTAGCTGGTCAGGAACTCTTGATGAATATTTAGCGCTTGTAAAGCAGAACCCAAAAATCACTCGAAATGCTTTTCAAAGAATGTACGACATGATTGTCGAAGCAGGCACTGAAAATTACATAGATTTTAAAAAACCAGTAACACGTTACAAATTTTTTGATGATGCAAAAAATAACGGCAAAGATGCTGTATTTGGTTTAGACATTGCACTCATGAAACTTGTAAATGTTCTTCGCTCGGCAGCTTTAGGATATGGTACAGAAAAACGTGTGATTTTACTTCACGGACCAGTGGGAAGTGCTAAATCAACAATTTGTCGAATGCTTAAGAAGGGTCTTGAAGATTACGCACGCAGAGACGAAGGCGCTCTTTACACTTTTGAGTGGATAGATGAGAAAGGTGAGCTGGGTGGCCTTCTTGGCAAAGAGACCAAGAGCTTTCCAAGCCCGATGCATGAAGAGCCCTTGCTGCTGATTCCAGAAGAGCTAAGAGTGCAAATTTGTGAAGAAATTAATCGCGGACAAGAAGGGACTTTTAGAGTTAATATCGAGGGAGAACTTAGTCCTCCAAGTCGTTTTATTTTTAAAGCACTTCTTGAAAAGTATTCTGGAGATTTACAAAAAGTTTTTTCACATGTTCGCGTTAGACGTTTATTGTTAAGCGAAGCAGATCGAATTGGGATTGGAACATTCCAACCTAAAGATGAAAAAAACCAAGACTCTACTGAGCTCACTGGCGATATTAACTATAGAAAAATTGCTGAATACGGATCGGATTCAGATCCGAGAGCTTTTAACTTTGATGGAGAGTTCAACGTTGCCAATCGTGGAATGATTGAGTTCGTCGAGGTTTTAAAGCTAGATGTGGCCTTCTTATATGATTTGCTTGGTGCCTCACAAGAGCATCGTGTGAAACCAAAGAAATTTGCCCAAACATATATAGATGAAGTCATTATTGGTCACACGAATGAGCCAGAGTATCGCCGATTGCAAGATAATGAGTTTATGGAGGCCTTACGAGATCGAACGGTGAAAATTGATATTCCATATATTACGAAGTGGAATGATGAAATTAATATTTATAAAAAAGATTTTAACTCAAAAAAACTTCGTGGCATTAGTATTGCTCCACACACTATCGAAATGGCCGCCATGTGGGCTGTACTTTCAAGACTAGAGAAACCTAAAAAAGCAAACCTCACAAGATTACAAAAACTCAAACTCTACAATGGTAAAACTCTGCCAAACTATACTGAGGACAATGTTAAAGAACTTAGAAAAGAGGCCATTCGTGAAGGCCTAGAGGGAATTTCTCCTCGTTATATTCAAGATAAATTGTCAAATGCACTTGTGGCGGCTCAACAGGGTAATCGAGGTTCTGTAAATCCATTTATGGTTCTTAATGAACTTGACGGTGGGCTTAAGCATCACTCGCTTATTTCAAATGAAGAGTTAAAAGCTGATTACCGTGAGCTTTTAAGCATTGTTAAGCAAGAATACGAAGAAATCATTAAAGGCGAAGTGCAAAGAGCTATCAGTGCAGATGATAGCGCACTTTCAAGACTTTGTGGGAACTACATAGATAATGTAAAAGCCTATACTCAAAAAGAGAAAGTCAGAAATCAGTTTACCGGTATGGATGAAGAGCCAGATGAAAGACTTATGCGCTCAATTGAAGAGAAGATTGAGATTCCAGAATCTCGAAAAGAGGATTTTCGTCGTGAGATTATGAATTACATCGGAGCTCTTTCACTTGAAGGCAAAAAGTTTAACTACAAAATGAATGAGCGTCTTCATAAGGCTTTGGAGTTAAAGCTATTTGAAGATCAAAAAGACAGCATCAAGCTGACCTCTTTGGTGTCATCAGTTGTTGATAAAGACACGCAAGAGAAAATCGACATTGTTAAAACGCGTTTGATTAAAGATTTTGGCTACGACGAAATCTCTGCGACAGACGTGCTTCACTATGTAGCAAGCATTTTTGCTCGCGGAGATGTGAAAAATAAATAATGAGCATAAAAGAGGACCACAATCGCTTTCGCGATATTATAAAAGGCAAGATCAAAGAGGACTTCAAGAAATATGTAAGTCATGGTGAAATGATCGGCCGACGCGAAAAAGATTATGTGAAAATTCCATTACCACAAATTGATATTCCTAACTTTCGTTATGGTCCGAAGCAAAGTGGTGGAGTGGGGCAGGGTTCGGGAGACCAAGGGGATTCTGTTGGTGAACCTGGAGATGGCCAAGGTCAGGCTGGTGATCAGCCTGGCGAGCATATGATTGAGGTTGAACTTAGCATTGAAGAGCTTGCTGAAATGTTGGGTGACAAGTTGGGACTACCTAATATTCAGCCCAAAGGTAATAAAAATATTGATACTATTAAAAATAAATACTCTGGTTTGGCTCCTGTTGGACCAGAAGGATTAAGACATTTTAAATCTTCTTATAAAGAAGCACTTAAGCGCTATGTGTCTTCTGGACAATACAATGCGGATGAGCCCATCATTGTTCCTATTCGTAGGGACATGAGATATAGAACATTTAGACCTGTTATTAAACCTCAGACTCGAGCTGTTGTTATATATATGATGGACGTGTCGGGCTCCATGGGTGATGAACAAAAAGAAATAGTGAGACTTGAGAGTTTTTGGATCAACGCATGGCTAAAAAAACATTATAAAGGTTTAGAAACTAGATTCATTATTCACGATGCTGCTGCTAAAGAAGTAGACGAAGAAACATTTTTTCGAACAAGTGAGTCTGGTGGAACCTTAATTAGTTCAGCCTACAAACTCTGCCAAAGTATGATTCAAGAGGAATATCCAATCAATGAGTGGAATATTTATCCATTTCATTTCAGTGACGGTGATAACTGGAGTGGTGAAGACACAAAAATGTGTGTAAAAATGCTTAAAGAGTTCTTTTTACCAAACGTGAATATGTTTTGCTATGGGCAAGTCGAAAGTAAGTACGGAAGTGGTCAATTTTTAAAGGACCTACAAAAAGAAATTCCTGATGATGACAGAATTATTTTAAGCCAGATTGAAAGCCGCGATAAAATTTTAGACTCTATTAAAGATTTTCTAGGAAAGGGGAGGTAGCATGGCTAATCTTACACCCGAACTAGAAAAAGAGAGAGTGCGAATATGTAAAATCGCAGCAGATGCGGGGCTTGATTTTTTTGAGACTATTTTTGAACTAATAACCTATGACCAAATTAATCAGTTTGCGGCTTATGGTGGATTTCCAGTGCGTTATCCACACTGGAAGTTTGGTATGGAGTATGAGCATCTTTCAAAAAGCTATGAGTATGGCTTGTCTAAAATATATGAAATGGTGATCAACACAGATCCTTGCTATGCCTATTTAATGGAAGGCAACGCAATGATGGATCAAAAGCTAGTTATGGCTCACGTTTATGGTCACTGTGATTTTTTTAAAAATAATCAATGGTTCTCTAAGACCAATCGTAAAATGATGGATGCCATGGCAAATCATGCTACCCGCATAAAACGATATATGGATCGATATGGCATTGATGTTGTTGAGGACTTTATTGATGTTTGTTTAAGTGTTGAGAACTTGATAGATCGCTATAGTCCCTATGTTGAAACTACGATTATAAAACCTGAGATGCCAGCAGCCAACAAAGACCGATCATTTTTATTAAAGTACGATCGTG
>CAYMKD010000065.1:7204-9766 GCA_964390435.1 uncultured Pseudobdellovibrionaceae bacterium
CGCCCAGTTTTGTGGCAGAGCAAAAAAAGAAAATTGAAGATGAGTCTAGAAAACAAAGTCGCTTTCCAGAGAGTCCGGAGAGAGATATTTTAAAATTTTTAATCTCTTATGCTCCGCTCAATGATTGGCAACAGGATATTTTAAGCATTATTCGTGATGAGGCCTACTACTTCGCTCCTCAAGGCATGACTAAAACTATGAACGAGGGCTGGGCTTCTTATTGGCATACGAAACTTATGACTCAAAAAATCATGGATGATAGTGAAGTGATTGATTATGCAGATCACCACAGCGGAACTGTGGCCATGAGTCCACAAAGTTACAATCCATATAAAGTTGGAATTGAATTATTTAGAGATATTGAAGAACGCTGGAACAGAGGACAGTTTGGGCGTGAGTGGGAAGAGTGCGATGATGTGAGATATCGTAAGTCTTGGGATAAAAAATTGAACCTCGGAAAAGAAAAAATCTTTGAAGTAAGACGAGTTTATAATGATGTCACTTTTATAGATGAGTTCTTGACTGAAGATTTTTGTGTAAGAAATAAGTTTTTTGTATATAAGTATAATAAACGCACCAATCAATTTGAAATTGATACCAGAGATTTTAAAGCCATCAAGGCAAAGCTTTTGTTTCATATGACTAATTTTGGTCAACCAATTATAAGGGTTGAAGACGGCAATTTTGAAAACAGAGGCGAGCTTTTGCTGAGTCATATGTTTGAAGGAATTGAAATGCAGCCAGATTTTATGTCGGCTACTATGAAAAATATTTATGCTCTATGGCGTCGACCAGTTAACTTAACTACGATTATGGATGGTGAGCCCCAGCTTTTTAGGTTTGATGGACAAGAGTGGACTCAACATAAACTCACAGAAAACTTGCCAACAGGGCCTGCCGAAAAACCAAAGGCATAATCTTTAAATAAAATAAGTGCAATTAATCAAAAGATGTTTTTATGATTAGCTATGCATTTTATAGTTTTCTTTATTTTCATATTCATTCTTTATTTATTCGGTATGAGCAGTGCAATCGGTCTTGGCACCAGCAGTGTAATGACGGTGACACAGATGCAAGGAGGCTTGCTTAATCCACCAGGCTACCCAGTTGCAGTCATGTTAGCCCAGTTATTTAAAAATCTTCCTTTTGAGCCAGCGCTTAGCTTAAATATCCTGGCTGCACTTCTTATGGCTTTAACGGCGACACTCATGCTCTTAATTTATAAAAAGCTGAGTTTTTATTTTTTTCCACAAGTTCAAGATAAAATTAAGTGGATTGTATCTGGGTTAGGAGTTATCGCAATTGCGACAACCCCTCTTTTTTTTCAAATGGCCTTTAGCATAGAAAAATATCAAGTAGTTTATCTATTTTCGGCCTTACAGCTCTACATATTAACAGAAGTGTTTATAAATAAAGAAAGTGCAGTCTATTTAAGGCCAGTAAGTATTCTATTTTTAATTTTAACTTTAAGTGTTCATTATGTCTTGATTCCATTATCACTGCTTTCTGTTTTTATAACTTTTTATCAATCTAGAAAAGAAGGCTTCAATTTTAAAGATTTTAGTAACTATTTTCTAGCGCTTGGTTTTGGCTTTTTGCCACTTGTGTGGTTGTGGATTTATGCCGGTACTGAACCATTGTGGAATTGGGGCGAGCCAACAAGTATCCCAAGGTTTTTAGATTTTCTTGTGCGCACACAATATGGCGGGCTTGAGTTGGCGCGGGATTCCTCTGAGCTATTAAATCAATGGTATAGGCAATACGAGTTTGTTTTAAGTGATTTGGGACGAGGTGTGAGCCTCATGTCTGCCTTAGGATTAATCTATTTTGCAGAAAAAAAGAAATGGTTATTATTTTTGTGGCCTTTATTGTTAGGTGAGTTTGTGACGTTTGGAATTCACTTTAAAACCAATTATCCCAATGTTTTTTTACAGGATATTGTTAATGGTATGATGAGGGTTTTTTATGGTCCTTACTTTATAGTTTTAGGTGCCAGTGCTGTTATTGGTATTTTAAGTTGCCTAGATTTCAAGTTTATAAAAAAAACAGCTGGTCAAGTCATCTTGGTATTATTTGCTATTCTTGTTTCATTAAGTACTTACCAAAACTTTAAAAACCAAAGCCACAGAAATTCTTTATTAATAACCGATTTTTCAAAAAAGCTGGAACAAGAAATAGCTCCAGGCTCTCTTGTTTTTGTAGGACTAGATGCCTTTTATTTTCCACTTGTTTATGAACAACGAGTTCACAGCAAATTTGAGAATATTCACTTTGTTCATTTGGATCTTCTCTCACAGTCTTGGTACTTGCCTACACTTATAAGGCTTTACCCGAATTGGTCAAAAGAACTCAATAAAGAAATAAGCGAATTACAATCTGTTACGAGAGCTCATGAGAGTGGGCAAAATATAAACCAGCAGAATCTGCAGCTGGCTTATATTGCTTTAGTCAATAAAATGATGAGTCTTTTAAATAAGGATTCTGGTGTTTATATTCTGAGCTTTCCAGAGGTTAATCCAATTCCACCAATTTTAAGACAGTACAGCTGGGAGCCATTAACTT
>CAYMKD010000066.1:0-952 GCA_964390435.1 uncultured Pseudobdellovibrionaceae bacterium
GAGTGTTGTGGCCTTATTTTTAGCCCAAAAGCTAAAGGCTAAGGAGCAAGCTCCTGCCCCAACTCCTCTTGAAATCGTTCCCCATCACACATAGGCTTAAAATAACAGCCTCTGACTCACAGAAGTTATGAAACTTAGGCTAGCCGCCGCCAGTCAAATGTAGATAAAAAGGGGCTTTTAAGAGATACTACTCCGATGGATTTAATGCTCGCATTTGGATTATCGCTTATACTTGGATGCCTTTTAGGTTTTGTAGTTTATCGGCTCCGCTTAAATAGCGAAAAAAAACGAGCCTCCCAAGAGGCCGCAGAAATTGTTGAAAAATCAAAAGACTTTGCCGAAACCCTAGCTCTTGATCAAAAAGAAAAGTTACTTGAAATTGAAGAACAACTTTGGGGGCGAAGCGAGCCTGAGATGTTAAGACTTGAAGAGAGAATTGAAGAGCTCACAGCCACTGTGGATGAGAAAAAGAAAAAGCTTGAGCAAATTTGGCAAGAGCACCGACAAAAAATTCTAGCTGAAGACAATCGACTTAATCTTAAGCAACTACAAACCAGGCCAACAAAATACGCTGATCGTTTAAAACACTTTGAAAATATACAAAACACTTGGGTTGATAATTTACTTAGCAGAGCTGAGCAAAGTCGCGATCAAATTAAAGACTTCTTAAAAGAAGAAATGATTAGAGAAACTCAAACCAGAGCCGGCTTACAAGCCAATGCCTATGAAGAAGAAATTAAAGACACCGCAACAGCACGTGCCCAGAAGTTTCTAGATATTGCTATTGATCGCTTTCAACGCCCTTACTGTTCTGAGCGTGGGATTGCCCCAGTGCAGATCACAAATGAGAATCATAAAAAAATATTTATGGATCAAGAACACGCGGTCGTTAAATTTCTAGAAGAATTTACTGGTTGTGACGTCATTGTAGAAGAAGAAATGACTCAAGTGG
>CAYMKD010000066.1:962-9755 GCA_964390435.1 uncultured Pseudobdellovibrionaceae bacterium
CAAGTGGGTGTTGCTGGATTTGATCCTGTTAGACGCGAGCTCACCAGACGCATTCTTGAGAGACTTTTTAAAGAGCGAAGACTTGATATTGCTACAGCTAAAAGAGTGGCTAATGACTGCAAACAAGATCTTTATCGACAGATTAAACGCGATGGCGATTTAATTGCTAAAGAAATTAAGCAAGAAGATCTTCACCCTGAAATCAAACAAATGATGGGAAGTCTTAGATACCGCTACTCGTTTACGCAAAATCAGTACTTTCACTGTGGTGAGGTTGGTTGGCTTTGCGGCTTGCTGGCTTCAGAACTAGGTGGAGTAGAGACTCAGAGAGCCCGCCGAAGTGGACTGCTGCATGATTTAGGTAAATCTATGGACCACGCTAAAGATGGTGGTCATGCTGTGATTGGTGCTGATTTTATTGAGGCACGAAATGAAAAACCAGATGTGGTTCACGCCGTGCGCGCCCATCACTTTGACGAACAGCCGAGTACCGACATGGCTTATCTTGTGATTGCTGCCGATGCGATTTCAGGAGCGAGGCCAGGGGCAAGAAGATCTACGATTGAAACCTACACACAGAAAGTCACTGAGCTTGAAGCCATTGCTAAGAGCTTTGATGGCGTAACAGATTGTTTTATTCTCAGTGGCGGACGTGAAGTGCGCGTTCTTACTGATAGTCATATGATTGATGATAGCAAAGCTCTTACCTTGAGTGAGCAAATTGCAACTCGTATTGAAAACGAGTGCAATTACCCAGGACAAATCAAAGTTGTCGTAGTTCGACAAACTGTGATGACTGAAAGCACTCGCGGACATTAATTATTTTTTTTAGCGTGTAAACATCAGCCCAGAATTACCAGAAGTGGTAATTGTTGTTGAGTGATACTCTTCTTCGCTAAAATCATCCACCTGAATAGCATCAAATCTCACAACATCCGACTCTTTAATAAGTCCGTACTCTTCAGCTGTGATAATGTTTTTCTCTTTTGCTTCATCAATAAGTAATGGAGTTTTCTTGCGCGGTAATTGCTTTGCTTTAATTGCTTGTTTAATTTTTTGCTCAGCAGCTTGGGCGCGTTTAATGACAGTAAAAGCATGCTCTAGGCGTCCTAGAGCTTCTTTTGGATCTTTAGGAATAAACATTCCCTCAGTCATACGATCTCTTTGCGCACCTTCTGTTTGAATTAACCTTGAAACTCTACCAATCAAGCGATCATGAACTCCAGTACCTAAAGAGTTCATGCGAGACCATGCTCCTAATAGTTTAAAAAACCAAGTTAACCCAGGAGCGCGCATATTATCAAAGATCCCATCAAAGGCGATTTGAATTTCTCTTAACCCGTGCTGAAGACAGTAGTGCACAAATGGCAGATCTTCTTCTTTGCGACCATCGGCTTCATAGCGTCTTAAGATTGCTGTTGAAATATACATCCAACCTAAAATGTCAGCAAATCTACCGGTAATTTTCTCTTTTGCTTTAAGTGCCCCACCCAGAGTTCCCATAGCAATATCAGCCATAATTGCAAAGGAAGCTGACACCCAAGTCAGGCGCTTGTAATAATGACTAAGCTCTCCACTGACAGGACTAGGAGCAAAAAATCCACGAGTCAGACTTAGCACAAATGAACGAAAGGCATTGCGAACAATATGGCCCATGTGGCTCCAAAAAGCCCAATCAAAAGTTTTTAAGTCTCCTTTTATAACTGCATCTACTTCTTTAAAAGCATAAGGATGAGCTCTAAGTGCTCCTTGTCCAAAAATAATTAGAGTTCTAGTAAGGATATTAGCACCCTCAACAGTAATGCTAATGGGAGTTGCCATATACAAGTTACCCACAAGATTTCTTGGCCCTAAAGAAATTCCAGCGCCTCCCATAATATCGAGTACGTCATTAATCATAGTGCGAGACATTTCAGTTGAGTAATACTTCATGATAGCCGTAACCACTGGCGGTTTAAGTCCTTTATCAAGACCACCGACTGTAAATCGGCGCATAGCCTCAAGCATATAATTAAAACCAGCAATGCGAGCCATTGGCTCTTCAATCCCCTCAAATTTTCCAATAGGTAAACCAAATTGACGTCTGATCGAAGCATGAGCACTTACAACTCTTGTACCTAATTTTGCACAACCTGCTGCTTGCCCTGGCAAGCTAATTCCACGCCCAGCTGCTAAACACTCCATGAGCATTTTCCAGCCGCGACCAACCCCATCAACTCCGCCAACGACAGCATCAATAGAAACAACCACATCTTTACCTTGAGTTGGACAATTATAAAAAGGAGTTCCAAGTGGATCATGACGACGACCAAGAATCACTCCAGGAGTTTTTGCAGGGATCAGCGCACAAGTGATCCCTAAATCACCGCCACCTTTACCAAGTAAATCCTCAGGATCTTTTAATCTAAATGCTAAACCAACAATTGTTGAAATTGCGGCCAATGTAATCCAACGTTTATTCCAAGTAAGACGAATGCAGATTTTACCATCTTGTTTAAATAAAATACCTTCAGCTTGAATGGCTCCAGCATCACTTCCTGCTGCGGGCTCAGTGAGTGCAAAACACGGAGTTTCTTCACCGCGCGCTAATCTTGGTAATAAATAATCTTTTTGCTCTTTAGTACCATAATGGATAATTAACTCCGCAGGCCCAAGAGAGTTTGGCACCATCACCGTGATGCATGTTGGAATAGAGCGAGTTGCAAGTTTTGAAATCACCTCTGAATGTGCAAGAGCTGAAAAGCCAAGCCCACCGTACTCTTTAGGAATAATCATTCCTAAAAAGCGCTCTTTCTTAATAAAATTCCATGCTTCGTCAGGAAGACTCCTGCTTTTCCAAATTTCCCAGTCATTAACCATTTTGCAAAGCTCTTCAACTGGCCCTTCAACAAAAGCTTTTTCTTCTGCTGTTAAATTAGGGTATGGTTCATTCATTAATTTT
Source organism: uncultured Pseudobdellovibrionaceae bacterium (assembly GCA_964390435.1). Lineage (GTDB taxonomy): Bacteria > Bdellovibrionota > Bdellovibrionia > Bdellovibrionales > Bdellovibrionaceae > CAYMKD01. Next base: position 3,904 of record CAYMKD010000066.1, read on the forward strand.
TTGAAATCTGGCTTTCCAGAAAACAAATCTCCCTCAACCCAAACAACACCAGCCTCTAGAGCTGTCCGCTCAGTTTCAGAAATTTTAGGCATCAATGGTTGCATAATATTCATTAAAACTTTAGAAACCAAAGCACTTCGTAAAAACGGTAAATTAAAAATCACTAAAACTGCAGCTAGAATGGCAAGAGCAACAAGTGGAGCTCCAAAACCAAAACCAATTGCAAGTAGCAAAATACTCCAAATAATAAGTGGGCTTCCAAAGTAGCCAACCAAAATAACGGCTAAAATACTTAAAGGTATATTGAGGGCTATGTTATTTAAGAAAAAACCATGAAATTCAGTGAGTTCTTGCATGATGAGTGCTCCTTATGCTTCCACCATTACAACGCATAACAATCAACTCAGCAACTTATGTTTTATATGTAAAAAAAAAGTCTTAGTACTCTCTTAAGCACTAAGACTTTTGGCGATATTTAATTTATTCTTGTGTCTTAATTACTCAGTAGGAGCAGTCCCCTCAGTACCACTTGTATCTCCAGACATAGCAGGATCTTCATTGGCATCTGTGCCTTCAGCGCCTTCAGTAGCTGCAGGTGCAGATTCTTCCATTTGTGGTTCTGCTGGCTCTTGCGGTGCATTTTTAGAGCATGTGAATCCTGAAGCAAAGCTGAGAACAAAAACTAAAGCGGCGATCATGATTTTCATATAAACCTTTCTTCTGTCTCACTTAGGGTGAGATTTAATTACTTTAAAAGTAGGCTAATCGAATTTACGCCCAGAATCAAGACAGAAGTCGTGCTGAAAGTTTGGACATATAAAGACCCCTCATGCTAGAAAATGGCCGTGCCTAACACAAAATCTCTACAAAAATTTGTACTTTTTTGCCTCGGTTATACTCAGCTAGTTATTTTATGGGGAGCTTGGGTACGAATTTCCAAATCTGGCGCTGGATGCGGCGAGCATTGGCCTTTTTGCCATGGAAAAGTGATTCCCTGGGAGGCAACTCTTGCCACTTGGATTGAATTTAGCCACCGACTTACCTCTGGTTTGTATGGTTTATTAATTATTGGTTTACTTATATGGATAAAAAAATCCCTGCCCAAAGGACACCCGGCCACTCGAGTTGCTTGGGCAGTCTTGTTCTTTACATTTACTGAAGCACTTATTGGCGCAAAACTTGTGCTCTTTGGCTTAGTTGCAGATAATGCCTCTCTCTGGAGAGCTTTTGTTATGGCTTTGCATCAAATTAATAGTCTGCTCTTAACAGGCAGCATTACTCTCACTTGGTTTTGGCTTTTGCGAGGAGGCTCAGAGGGTTTAATGAATCCCCTTGCTCAAAAGGCTCAGACAAGCGGTGCTCGGCTTCGCCTCCGCTCCGAACTCGCTTTTGAGCAAGGGGATTCATTAAACCCTCAAACTGTATGCAGAAGTCAAAGATCAAGATGGTTCGCGGTTTTGGCGGTGATGCTCATTGCGGTGACAGGGTCGCTGGCCGCCCTTTCAAATACTTTATTTCCATCAGAGTCTTTACTAGAGGGCTTCGCACAAGACTTTACTCATGAAGGCCCTTTATTATTAAAACTTCGCGTACTCCACCCAGTGCTTGCAATTTTTATTGGTGCTGTACTTATTTATTGGGCTTGGCAACAAAGCGAGAAATTGCACGGCTTAGCACAAGTTTATGCGCGCAGATTAATGAAAATTCTAATTGGTGCTATTTTATTTGGTATCGGGACTTTACTTTTTTTATCACCACTATGGATGAAGCTCACACATTTACTGATTGCTCATATTTTATGGATATTTTTAGTTCTCTTTTTAGCGCAAAGAAAATATCAAAAACCAGAGGCTAGCGAATAAGAGAGCCACTTTGAACAAGGCCATGGATCAATCGAATTTTTTCATCAATACTGTTTTGCTCTAAAATCATTTGTTGCATATCAAAATCTGAAATTAGATATGATGTAAAACAACCGATAATTTCATTTGGTTTTTGAAAGGTTGTTAAAAATTGTTCTTTTTGAGTTGGGTCTGCAACATGAAGATTCACCCATTTTTCATAAACTTGATGGAGATTTTTAAGAAGCTCCTCACACTCAGCACTTGTTTCATTATTTTCAACTATGACCTCACCTTTACAAACTAGATAAGGTTCTTTTAAATGTGAGAGTGTACTTAGCTTAACTTTACCGCGGCCTTGCATTAAAACTAACATACTCCCATCAGGTCTTTCTTCAACTATAGTGGCTTCGCCAAACCCAGCAACTTCACGAACAAAAGGCAATGGCTTACCTACCATGACCGGATTCTCAAAAAGAGGTTCATCGACAAAAGCTAAGGCAATAGATGTTTTTGTCTCAATGGAGTCACGCACCATTTTAATATATCTGGGCTCAAAAATGTTAAGTGGCTTTACCATACTTGGATAAAAAACCACCTGTGGTAATGGGAAAACAAAAAACTCCATAACCTATATTACATTCTGTTTTGCGCGGAAGGTACGCCGTTCCTTTTTGTAATGCGGCTGGTTAAAACTATTTATCTTACCGCTAAAGAAGAAACAAACTCTTTATCTGCATCTGTTAGTGAATAGGATTTAAGGTCCTCTAAGCTTACCCATTTTGAGCTGAGGTGCTCAGAAAACTTAAATGATTGATCTTTGGGCCACTCAACTTGCCAAAAACTAATACTCATTGGCCGAGGTTCTTTAACCTCAATCTCACATAAAAATTTATTTACTCTGACTAAAACACCCAGCTCTTCTTGCAGTTCTCGGACTAAAGCCTGCATGGGTTCTTCATTTTTCTTAACTTTACCGCCGGGGAACTCCCACAAGCCAGGATCTCTGCCATTTAAATCACGCTGGAAAATTAGATAGAGTCCATTTTCATAACCCACTCCTGCAACGACACGAATGGGCTCTTCCATATTTTTAGAAATCACTGATTTGATCGACTAAACTTGTATCATCAATAAATGGATTGCGATTGCCTTGATAGCTTTCAATTTTATTGTTGCGGTCCTGCTCTAACTGAGAAACAGGGTATAATTGATTCCAAAGTTTTAAATCCTGCTCTTCTTCTGAATCAATTGGCAACTCATAACGAATAGAGAAATAAAATATTGCCCTTGCAATCATTCCTTTAGTTTCATTTGGTGGCTCAAATGCAAGGTCTCCATGATTTCTTGAACCCAGTTCAGAAGTATTACATTTAAGCGGTTTTGTACTTAAAACCGCACCAAACTCTAAGTGCCCACGACTTGAGTTCATTTGACTATCCGAAGGGAGCAAGTGATGCAAATCTGACTTCTGTATATCTTTAGGAAATTGTGAACTAAAGCGATGCTGTGGCCAAGTGTGCTCAACATTGAGAACGTTGCTATCAGGAACTTGTCCTGGTTCAGGAGGTTGGCCACCATGAAAATCATCGTTATTAAAAACTTTCATGCAGTAAATATCTTTAATGCCGTACTGACCACCAATATTTTCTAAATGAATATCTCCCATAAGGATTTTTCGAGCTTGATTGTAGCCAACAGAGCGATGTCCATATGTAACTTGATTATGAAGTTCACGTTTTAAATCTGAATCTGAACTACCATAATAATTTGAAGAGCTGAGAATGCTTGCAAAACCAATTTGACTGGCTGCTAGAACTAAGAAGAATAAAGCCGTACGAAGTTGACCTCTCATCATTTCCCCCTTGTTTCAAATATTCTAACTACTAAAAACCAAAGATCAAATCTAATTGTGTCAGTTCTACGTCAAGACTTGTGCCATCAATAGGTGTTTTAAGTGAGTAGTATGTCACGCCTAAATCAGTTTTATCAGCTAATTTGTAGCTTAGATTTAAACGATTACCACTGACATCTGTGCTGCTGCCATTATTAACATCACCGTCAGCAAAAGCTGCTGGCAAAGAGTCTTTCTCTGCTTTTAAGTTAACCCACTGAAATTTAAGCTTTCCATAACCCAAGCCAAACCCCACTGATAAAGCCTTATTTTTATCATCAGCCTCGCTATTGCTTACAGAATCAGCAAAAAGCATAAGGTCAAATCCCTCAAACTTATGACTGGCTTCTAAAAAGATCTCAGTCAACTTAAAGCCATATTTATAGCCAGCCGTTGGAGTTGTTCCATTATCTGTATTGCTTGCTATGCTAAAACCTGTGAAAGATTTATCTTTAAAATCAACATAGTTTAAAGAGCTTGCACCAAAAGTTACTTTTGAGTCTTCTGGCTTCCACTCAATACCAACTTGAGCCCCGTTAATTTGACTATCTACCCAGTTTTTTTTGTTTGTCGTATCGTAAGATTCAGAAACTATATGATGAGCAAGAACTGCAAAAGCACCAAACTCTTCGTTAATATCTGAACTCCATTTAACTGAGGCTCCCTCTGGAGTCACATCACTATCCCAAATCAATTGATTTTTACCTGGCATAAAATACGGATTCACTGTTTTACCACCAAGAACTTCAACAGATGAAATTGGCTGCCAATTTACATATGCCAAATCAAGGCTAAAAGCTCTTTTTTGAAATCCTGCCGAACTGCTATCCCCTAATTGTTGATTCGTTGATGTGGCTTTAGAGCCAGTGGCAACTCGAATAACTGCCTTGGTCTCATCATTTACTTGAGTTTGCAAACCTAGGCGCGCTCTTAGTTGCGCTTTATTTCGTGCTTCTTCCCCTTCATTTTTACTTTCCTGATGGCGCAAGCGAATATCACCACTCCACTTAAGTGCACGACCTGCCTCCTGGGCAAGTACCTGAAAACTAACAAAGGTAAAAATAAAACTCATCAAGACGCTTTTCATGGGACTCCTTTTGTACTCGTTGTTGGTCTAGCAATAGAGCTAACGAGATTCCTTAAAAAGCTCAAGTCAGGAAGTTGTTTGGAATTTAACGCCCGGCACAAGCCATGAACTTCAAAAACTTCCTCTTTCACTGCTTATAGTTTAAGCCGATAATAAACATGTATGTTTCGCAGCCAAGGTAGCTTAACTCAATTCAACTCTCGAAATATGATGATTTGGTTTGTATTAGCTTTTCAAGCTGGTGCAATTAATGTTGGTGGTTTTCTTGCTTGCCACCGTTTTGTTACTCACACCACAGGATTTGCAACGCACTTTGGAGTGGAAGCAGCTAAGGGTGATTATGTGGCTGCCTTTGGAATGCTCAGTGTGCCTTTGTTCTTTTTATTTGGCTCTATGATTTCAGCTTTTTTTGTGGATCGCAGATTGGGCATGGGTTTTAAACCACGCTACACACTTGTGATGTTTTTAATCTTTTTTAATATGTTTTTTGTGCTTATTGCAGCTGAATTTGGACTCTTCGGCGAGTTTGGAAAAACCCTTAATATCTACCAGGACTACACTCTTCTCTCTCTACTTTGCTTGTCAAGTGGCATTCAAAATGCTGCTATTTCTAGCGCCTCAGGAGCAGTCATTAGAACAACTCATCTCACTGGCATTACCACAGATCTTGGCATCGGCTTGGTGCGAGTTCTCTCTTATAAACCAAAATCACAAGAATGTACCAACGAGAAGCTCTTCAATAAAATGCGTATCGGCTGCATTATATGCTTTTTATTTGGCTCCACTTTAGCTGGTTTAATTTTTATGAATATTTCTTATTGGGGTTTTATTATTCCAACACTGAGCTCATTTTATATTTTTATGATCACTTTTTTTGATCAAAGAAAGAAACCTTCTGCCGCGGGCACCACATCTCAAAAAATGAGTTAGTTATGTGGAAACCTAATTAGCAGCTCTTACTTTTCTAACAGCTTCACTCACTTCTCTGCATTCTTTTTCGAGTCTTTTGAAAACTTCTTTAGCTAAACTT
>CAYMKD010000067.1:0-5115 GCA_964390435.1 uncultured Pseudobdellovibrionaceae bacterium
TTAAAACTTTTTCGTAATCATCACCTTTATATTGTACTTGCTCTTCGTTAAACAAAAGCGATGTCGTCACTTTACTAATGGAGTGGTAGTCTTGAATTTCAGAGATTTTATCTGCTTTAATAAAGGCATTGGCACTATCTTGATAGCGGCCGGCTATCTGCAAAGTAGTTGCATAATCTAGCAAGTAAACCAACTGATCACTATCTTCTTTTTTAGCTAAAGGTTCTAATACAGCAATCGCTTCGGAAAACTGGCCATTTCGAATCATATCGCGAGACTTTTCAACCTTACCCTGGTAGGTCGCGCATGAAGCTAAAAAGCACAGAGATAATATTACAAGAAAAAATCTCTGTGCCTTAAAATTGAAAACATAAATGGACTTAATAACTGCCTCTTATTTTTTAGAGACCAACGGAGCGCTTTTTATAAAGTTTGCGCATTTGCTTATTATCAGACCAAACTATGAGACCTGATTTAAGATTAGTTAAATTAAGTGTTACTTTGTAGTAAACAGTTTTTTGTTTTCCCACCTCTTGAACGATCGAATCAAGACGACCATTCACTATAAAATCAGCTCCCACTTGACCACCAGCGCTCTTTTTAGTTTCTTCTGAAACCATTCCAGAACCTTGGTAATCATACTCATCCTTGATGTCTCCTCTGGCTTCCTTATCAATAAAAGCTACACGTCCGCCACGCATTAACTCAACACGAACCATGTCCATAATACTTTGTGTATCAATATGCTCGCTGGTTTTATTTTGCAGCTGAGTCACCATTATTATAGGAGGGGCTTTAGCCTGTGCAATCACTGGGTGAGCCTGAAGACTTGCCACCATATCATGCACAACTTTTTGCATGTCGGTCTCTGACCACTGATCATTTAAAAGATTTTCTTGATTCACATCGCTGTCGTAATCTCCTTTAACAAAGGCTTTTGGACCACAACCAACGCTTCCAATAAACAAAATAGACACTATTAATAAAACTGTATTTTTCATAAATCCTCCGAAGCTAGATACTATAAAAGCGCTACGCAACATCGCAAGGATTGAATATGGCTCAACTGGTCGAAACCCGGCTAAACCGGACTGCTTTTAAGTTGATTTTTTGTTTATTTTTAGTTCAGAAAATATCTCTTTTTGCATAAAGACAAAGGTCTTATATGCATATTCACTCAAGCTTACATGCTTATCAAATTTTTAAAAAATACCTCACCAATGAAGTTGAAGAGCTTTGGGCGATGGCCCTATCCTCAACGCTTGATCCAATTGCGGTCGAGTTAATTTTTAAAGGAACTGTGGACCATTGTCTTGTGCACCCAAGAGATATATTTCGCTTTGCTATTAAACACAACGCTAGCCAAATCATTATTGCACATAATCACCCAAGTCAGGATATCAGACCTTCACCTGAAGACATTAAAATCACAAAAAAGCTTGAGTACTGTGGCGTGATGCTTGAGGTTCCTCTTATTGATCATTTAATTTTAAATAAAATAAGTTATTTTAGTATGGCTCAAGCAAAAATTATTGGGCAGCAGAATCATCAAAGTCGACGTCCTCGTCGTCTGAAGCATTCCGTCTGACTCCTTGAATTGGTACAACACTCGTAACGACCAGATCATCATTGACTTGCACTTGGTATCCATTACGTCTTGCATTTTCTATAAAATCTCTAACGTAAGCTTCACGGTAAGCTTTATCGTACTCTTGTTGTCTTAGCTGCTCCGTCAGTTGCTCTTGAACTACAGCCTCAGCACTTGCAGCTTGTTGTCTCTCAAAATTACGAAAATCTAAATCACGACTTACTTGATCTTCAAGTCCTTCGGGCTTCATTTTAAATGGGTGAAGCTCGGTTTGCGCAGGCTGAATAGCTACTGTAGAGCCAATTCTAGGGGCTGTAAAATAATTTTCTACTTGTGTTTTATCTTGTGTTAATTGTCTGCGTCTCTCAATTTCTTTTAAAAATTCATTGACTCTTTTTTCGTGAGTCGTTGAACCATCTATCGTTAGGCGAATGACTTCTTTTTTGGTTATAGGCTTATTTTTTTCACTTAAAAAAGCCCAGAGAAAAACAATGACTGCTGCAAGCATAAATACGACAGCGGCACGGTTGGTTGAATTGTTTTTTTTCTCTTGAGGACTCATAAGCTAATTATCGGAAATATTTAATTTAAGCTCAAACTTTAAGATTGTTATTTTTTATATGTCGTTTGTTTTAAAATGAGAAAACAGCTCTAGATCCGTCATAAGCCTACAGAATTGTCTCTATGTTGATGATTCAACTGACGAACGCAGTGGCAAAAGAATTGTGAATTCAGTTCCTTTGCCAACTTCAGACTGGACTTGAATATCTCCTCCATGACTTTGCACAATTCCATAAGTGATACTTAATCCCAGGCCTGTTCCTTGGCCTACCGTTTTTGTAGTAAAGAATGGATCAAAAACTTTCTCTAAAGTAGCAGCAGGAATTCCTTTGCCAGAATCTTGAATTTTTATACATGCACACTCAACACCCTTAGCGTCTTTGCCAAGACTTGTTTTAACCCAAATATGCCCAGATCCATCAATGGCCTGAACAGCATTAGATAGAATATTCATAAAAACCTGATTAATTTGACTTGCGTAACAGGTCACTTTGGAAAGATCTCCATATTCTTTATGAATCTCAATTCTATTTTTTGTCTCACCCGATAATAAATTAATCGTATTATCTAACCCCTCATGCAAATCCACTTCTTTTAATTTAGCTTCTTCAAGTCTTGAGAAGTTTCTCAAGCCTAAAACAATATCTTTAATTCTGCGCGCGCCATCTTCGCAAGAAGCTATTAGTTTGGGCAAATCATCGAGTATGTAATCGATTTCAAGTTCTTCGCGTTTTTTCGCTGTTTCTTCCGGGCTTTTTTCTGCAATTTGGGCAAATTGTGTAAGACGATTTGCATAGTCTCTTAAATGAGCCATATTGCTATAAATGAACCCAATAGGATTGTTGAGTTCATGAGCAACACCAGCAACCAGCTGTCCTAAGCTTGCCATTTTAGCTGCATGAACGAGTTTAGCTTGAGCTTCTTTTAGATCTAAATTGGTCGTCTCTAGTTCACTAATTTTATTTTTAAGTTCTGAGCGAGCTTGAATAATTCGTCGGCTCATTTCATTAAAATTCTCTGTTAAAAGACCAATTTCGGTATCATTTTTAATTGGGATTTCAACAGGCTTATCGCTGTCATGAATATTTTGAATGCCATCTACTAATTCATAAAGAGGTTTTAAAACCACATTACTTGTTACAACGATAGTTACTATAAGTAGCAAAATTACGGTGCCAACAACGGTATAAAAAGCATAGTTAACGTTTTTTAAAACTTCTCTTGCTTCTACTTTTGAAGCTCCAAGACCAAGAAAAAATTTTGATTCTCCCCAATTCATTGGATAAATTAAAAAGCCATAGGGATTGTTGCGAATATTAAGATCAAAAAAGGGCTCTTTTTGACCATTGACGTACTCGACAAAATAATTTTTAGGATATAATGAGAAATCAGCATGGCTTGCTGTTACAATTTGCCCCTCAGGGCGCATAAAAAAGAGCTCTAACTTAAGTCGCTCCTTTAATTTATTTAAAAAGTTTTTATCCAAATCAATAATCTGTTCAATGTAGCCTACATGACGACCCGTAGCTGCATAAGCTTTTGCTGTAACAATGAGTGAGAGCTTGCCAGTATCACTAAACTCTGCAAATAAAGATTCATTGTTTTGTTTTAACTTTTGTAAATTCTGATCTGACAAATAAATGGAACTAGATGGGGCTGGCGTAAAATGACGGACATCCCCGGCTTCGTCCTTGAAAAGTGAAATCAGCATTCGTCCATCTCGGTTAAAAAATGTTAAACTAGAAGAAAAATCTGATTTCATCCATGGCGTTGCAAGCCCCAAAAGAGCCCCACTATTTTCTGTTGAAAGATGATATAACATGGCTGCATCAATTAAATACTTTTCTCTTCTCTGCTTCATTCCTGTTTGGTAATCACTGATAATAACGGCAATTTCGCGAGCATTGTCTCTCAGACGTTGCGAAAGTTCATGGTCAATGGCCATTTCATATTTAATTACAGAGTAGCCTGTTACAAATGCTAGCGGCACTACAGAGAAAAGCAAAAACCAAATAATCAGTATGGTTCTTAAAGATCTTTGAGGTTTTTTTCTAAAGTCTGGCATTAGGCACCTGCCGGCTTAACATCCAAGATAAAACGAATAATTCCATCTGGCATTACACGAGGATGCTTATCTTTGCGAATGCCAATGTTAGCGCCTTGATACTCTTCTAACATTTTTTGTAACTCTGCATAGTTTTTCTCTGGTATGGTGAAATGAAAATAACTACCCGTTCCCTTTTGCCAGCCCAAAGGAACTTCCCCAGCCTTACGCCCACCAAGCTCTTCGATACGATTCTTTATTTTTTCAGTTGAAGTCTCTATATTGCTTACTTGAATAACTGCACGATACAACCAGCCTCTAAACTCTTTAGTCGCGGGCTTTTCTTGAGCTTCGCTAGCCTCAGCTTCTTGTGGTTTACTTGCGTTTGCATCAGCAGCTGCCGCCGCAACTGTTGTTGGTTTAGAAGCATTATCACTTGGTGTCGCTTCAGGTTTTTTTTGTTCTTTTACTTCTGCCACTGGAGTTGTCGTAGTTTCAGTTGATGCGTTTTCTTCAGCAGCAAGCTCTTCATCAGAAAAAAGAGGTTTCTCTTCATTAACTGCTAGTTTTGGTTCATCTTGTTGTTTTTGCTCTGAAGGATGTTTTTGGATTTCAGTAAGAATAACTCTGTTTTCAGATTTTTCTTGTATATAATTAAAAAACTGTGTCCATGGCAACATGATAGCCACAACGGCAACAGCGAAAACAACTGCAAGGGCCTGAACTCCAACCTTCATTGCTATTGGCCAATTAGAAAAATTAAGTTTACGTATTAACTGATAGCCATAACCACCAGGTAGTTTAAGTTCTTCAATCAGGGCTTCAGAAGTAATTGTTTGACTTAAACTCTCAGCATATTTTAAGCCATTTTTGATATCTTCTGCCTCTGCAGAAAGCTCCGGAGCATCTTCTAAAAACTCTT
>CAYMKD010000067.1:5125-5739 GCA_964390435.1 uncultured Pseudobdellovibrionaceae bacterium
TCAGAAACATAATCATAGAGCATCCCTCTCGCTAAAAAAGCACTCATATGTCGTTTATCTTTTTTAGAAAAAAAATCAGACGTCATGATTTTCCCATCAAGGGTGGAGTAAACTTGCTACTCGGTTTTACAAAAACACCAAGTTGTCGCAATCCCTTTCCAGCACGATAGCGAACTGTTCCAATAGTAACTCCAAGAGCTGTAGAAATGTCTTCATCTTTTAAACCAAGAATTTTTGACCAAATAACCATCAGACACTCTTCATCATCTACTTTTTTTTGAAACTCTCTCCAAGGAGCCAGATCAATTGTTTGAGGGACGAGCCAACCAGACTCAGCAGATATCATAGCACTGCTTTTGCGCCCGTGAGTTTTAAACTTTTTCCATATTTGATTTGTGCAAGAAATTAGTACGACAGAGGGCAATAGCGTTGGAGTTTTTTTGAGTCGCTTATCAAATAGTTGTACTGCTTTTTGACTGGCCTCACGAGCCTGCTTTTCATCAAGAAGGGCAAAAAAGAAAAAAAGCGCAATAGCTCGCGTATCGTTTTCGGCCATGATCTCCTACTCGATAGTCAGCTGCTTTAACAAATCCAACTGATCTAAAACTTTTCCT
>CAYMKD010000067.1:5749-9725 GCA_964390435.1 uncultured Pseudobdellovibrionaceae bacterium
ACTTTTCCTGAACCCAACACAACACAAGTTAATGGGTCTTCAGCAATAGAAACTGGTAAACCTGTTCTCTCTCGTAAAAGCACATCCAGATTAGCTAACATGGCTCCTCCGCCAGTTAACACAATTCCATTGTCCACAATATCAGAGGCAAGTTCAGGAGGAGTTTTTTCAAGTGCCGTGCGAACAGCATCAACAATTTCAGATAGAGGATCCATTAAAGCATCATTGACCTGAGAGCTTGTGATCTCAATTGTTTTAGGCGCTCCAGCAACTAAATCACGACCTTTAATCTCCATGACCTTTTCTTCTTCAAATGGGTAAGCATTACCGATTTGAATTTTAATATTCTCTGCCGTGCGCTCACCAATGAGCAAGTTAAACTGTCTACGAACATAATTCACAATAGCTTCATCAAATTTATCACCAGCAACTTTAATTGACTTACAGTAAACAATTCCACCAAGTGAGATGACTGCAACGCCCGTTGTTCCGCCGCCCATATCAACAACCATGTTTCCACTAGGTTCTGTAATCGGTAATCCTGCGCCGATAGCTGCAGCCATTGGCTCTTCAATTAAATAAACTTCTCTAGCTCCAGCAGATTGGGCAGATTCTCGCACGGCTCGTTTTTCAACCTGTGTGATTCCGTAAGGAACACAAATTATAATTCGCGGTCTGATAAAACTTTTTTTACCACCCGTGGATTTTTGAATAAAGTACTTAAGCATGGCTTGAGTCACTTCAAAATCTGCGATCACACCATCTTTAATCGGACGGATGGCAACAATACTACCTGGTGTTCGACCCAACATTTCTTTGGCTTCTTTACCAACGGCAAGAACACGATTTTGCATGCCACGATAATTTTTTTGCACAGCAACCACAGAAGGCTCATCGAGAATAATTCCGCGCCCTTTGGCATAAACCAATGTGTTTGCGGTACCTAAATCGATTGCTATATCATTAGAAAAGTAGTCAGAAACTTTATCAAATACGCCCATTCATTTCTCTTTTTGGAAAAGCTCTTAAAATATAACTGTAACATCGTAAAAAAAAGAGTCAATACGATCAGTTAGTGAGTAGGCCAGCATTTTTATGCGGTGCATTTATTTTTGCTCACTTAGGTTTTTAGAAAGATCGCTCTCTTGTTTGAACTTTTAGACCATTTAGTTACTGAAGTGAGGCAAGTTCAAAATCAATATGTTGCTTGAGCGCCTTTATTTCAGCCTCTTTCACGTCTTGTGACCATGAAAGTGCTTTGCTAAAAATCTCTGCGACTCCGTCTATCCACTCCAGACCATGATCTGCATGAGATAAAAAGAGAGGAACTCTTCTGGTATAAAAATCAACCAAATGAAGACACATTGTGCTGTGAATGGCGTGCCAGGCCTCGATTTCCCACACATTATTAGATAAGTGGCGATATTTGGCTAAACATTCTTTTGCTTCAAAACCATGTCTTTGTGTTAAAAATTTGATTTCAGCTAGCTTTAGCTCGAACTCTTTAGCCCATTGATGCTCTTTAGACTCTACTAAAGCTAAACTCTCAGATGTAACTAAGGGGTTTAAACACTGCTCTGTTTTGCTATGAGCAAATTTAACCCTTTGCTCTGTATTAAAAGTTTTTAACAAGTGATCTACCACTTGCTCTGATATCAATCGGTACGTTGTATACTTACCACCAGCAACAAAAGTAATATTATGAGGGTCTGTCCAAATGGCATGCTCTCGACTGGTTTTACCAACATTGCTTTGCTCATCTTTAACTAATGGCCGAACGCCGGCATAAGTTGCAATAATATCTTTTTTTGTAATTTTAGAACCCGGAAAGTACTCATTTACAATTTTAAGCAAATACTCAACATCAGACTTTTCAGCCACGACTTCATTAGGCGACTTTTTGTATTCTGTATCCGTGGTGCCAACAATAACCATATCATTTCGAGGAATACCAAAGACAATACGATCCTCTTTATCAACAGCCATCACAACAGCATTTGCTAGAGGAAACCTTTCCTTTGTTAAAGTAATATGAATTCCCTTGCTAGGTCTTAAATGGTTTTCCCACTTAGGTAAAATTTGAGCTCCAAGCTCATCTGTCCAAGGTCCCACTGTACTGACGATATGTTGCGCGCGAATCTCTATGCTTTCTCCAGAAGCCGTTTGTGCTGTTAATCCGCATAGACGCTGACCAGATTCATCCCAAATAGGCTGACCTGCTTTGATATAATTCACACAAGTAGCCCCCATGTGTTGAGCAGATCTTAAAGTCTCAAGAACAAGACGGTCATCATCCATATAAGCATCAGAATAAACATAGGCCCCCACAAGTCCTCTGTTTTTTAATACAGGAAATTGATTTAATACCTCTTTGGCGCTAAGGCGCTCATGAAGCTCTGGCGTGCGAAACAACGAGAGCACATCATAAAGCCACATCCCCAAACCAAGTTTAAACATTCCCACTCGCGAGTCTTCGTATACTGGTAAAGTAAAGCGAAGTGGATGCACCAAGTGAGGTGCCATTTCAAAAAGCTTTGCTCGCTCAGAAAGAGCTTCAAAAACCAATTTAAACTCTAGGTTTTCAAGGTAACGAATACCCCCATGAATCAGCTTGCTGGATTTAGAACTCGTACCCGAAGCAAAATCCTTAGCTTCGATAAGAGCGACTTTCATTCCACGACTGGCTGCATTTCTGGCAACACCTGCGCCGCTAATTCCGCCGCCCACAATAAGTAAATCAAATGTTTCATTTTTTAATTTAGTAATTAGTTCGGGGCGCTCAAGTGCTGATAAACTATGAAGATTCACGAAGAGGCCTTTGTTGTTTTAATCTCGATCACGTTAGGAGCCCAAAGCTCAGATTTAAACTGCTTAACTGAGTTGGCAATCATATTGGCATTAGGAAAGTAAACTTTTTGTAAATGTTTTTCACGGGCAATTTTATAAGCAAGCTCACATAACTCATCTCGAGCCATCAAAGAAGTGTGTTGCAAATGCTCCAACCATAAGGATTGTGTTTGGCCCGATAAAAACAACAAAGGTTGAGCTAAAAAGTACCCCAACAATAGTCCTTCACTAGAAAATGGACTTTTAGTTTGCTCATCTCTAGCCAAAAAACTCCAGCCAAGTGGCAAATAATGCTCCAAGGCCTCACGACGCCACCGAGCATTCCAGCTTGCTAGCTCACGATCAGATTCATTGGGTATTGTTTCTTGAAGTTTGCGCTTCTCTAGATCTAAAATTTCATCTAGATCTTCAATTTGGGCAACACGTAAAAATAAAGCCATCGTCCCTCATGCATTGTCTTTATTCGAATCCTCATTCATACTCAGATCTATATGGAATACAATTCTTTTTCTAAAAAAATTTGGCAACAATTAGAAACTCAAATTCATGATTTATGTCAAAAACATGGCCCAACCTTATTTGCAGCTTTTGATGCCGATGGAACTCTCTGGGATTGCGATATGGGTGAAATGTTTTTTGATTATCAAATAAACTCCTGCGGCTTAAAAAACCTGCCTGCCGATCCTTGGAAGTATTACGAAGAGGGCAAAATAACAGATACTCGTAAGGCCTATTTATGGTTAGCACAGATTAATGCTGGTCAGAAATTAGAGCAAGTGCACCAGTGGGCAGAGCTTTGCTTAAAGGAAAATCTAAAAAGAATTTCAATATTTAAAGATCAGGTGCGCCTTGTTAATTTGCTAAAAAAACACGGTGTTCAAGTGTATGTAGTTACAGCTTCCATTAAATGGGCCGTTGAGCCTGCCGCCCAGCATTTTTATGGTATCGATAAAGATCAGGTTTTAGGCATTGAAACCAAAATTAGTAATGGCCTCGTAACAGAAAA
Organism: uncultured Pseudobdellovibrionaceae bacterium; assembly: GCA_964390435.1. GTDB lineage: Bacteria > Bdellovibrionota > Bdellovibrionia > Bdellovibrionales > Bdellovibrionaceae > CAYMKD01. Next base: position 9,603 of record CAYMKD010000067.1, read on the forward strand.
TCTTAATGGCCTCATTACATGGCGAGAAGGAAAGCCGCAAAGACTTTTGCAGGCCACTGAGGGTAAAGCGCCTATTTTATGTGCAGGAAATACAACCGGAGATTTGCACTTACTCGAAGCCTC
>CAYMKD010000068.1:0-9618 GCA_964390435.1 uncultured Pseudobdellovibrionaceae bacterium
AAAATCTTATGCCCTTACAGAATCCAATGCTGAGGAGTTATGGGGCATGCGTAAACAGCTATTTTTTAAGCCTGAGGCTGCTTATGGGAGCAAACTAACCTACCGTGGTGGCAGTATCAGCCGTAAACACTTTGATGATATAAAAGAGCAGGGATTCATTGCTCAGGAGTTTCTACCTGCTCCAGAAAAAGACTTTGAAACCCCCGATGGCCCAACAAAACTAAAATATGATTTAAGATTTTATGCTTATCAGGGCGAATTACAAATGGCGATTGCTCGCTTGTATCAAGGTCAGGTCACTAATCTTAAAACACCGCACGGCGGATTTGCCTGCATTGAATGGCTTTAGCCTGACTCGCCGCTTAAGGAAAAGGTGCCTGGCACCTTTTAGATATGGTAAATAACGTCGTAAACGATAGATAAGTAGTAATTAACGCCTTCGATTTCTTTCATTATGAGAATCTCAAAACTGCGTGGACTTATCTCGTAAAAACGATACTCACCATCAATAGACTTAAATAACTTTTCTAGGCTTTTCTCTTTAGATAAAATTTTACTGTACTGATTCCAAACACCAATTTCTCCACCTTGAGCAGAGAGCTGGAATTGCCACATACTATTACCAACCTCATGCTTCTCTGTATTATCAATCAGAGTCGGAGCAAATTGCGCAAAAGACTGAAATACATCTATAGGGGCTTGACCACAGAGAACCTTAGCCTCTGGAGTTTTGCCTTGTTCTTTTATAAAAATATGTTGTGCAGCTATTTTAATACGATTGCTGCTGGCCGATTCAGCATAAAAATTTGCATTTCTAGCCACAAGCATAGCTTTTGGTAAAGACTCAACCCCTTCTATTGCTTCTCCTCGTGGCCTAGTTAAAAATTCTGGTTTTTCTGTACAAGGATTTGACGAACTCACCAAAGGCCTAGTCATCGAGCTTGCAATATCACGGCTCTGAGCATGAGAAAGAGTTCCATAGGTGCAAAACAATACAAAAAGTGTTATAAAATGATTCATCACGTTTCATGCCTCCCTTGACTAGAGTCTAGGTGCAAATCAAAGGCCAGGTCGCTTTTGCGCTCATTATACAATAAACTGTAGGCAAGACTGAATAGGTTCTTAACTTTGACTGAGGAATATACATATTTCTCAATTTAATACGTGGCGTTATAAAGCTATTCGCTTATATGCCGATAGGAGTCTTGGGCCTAGGAGGCCTGTATGTTTGAATTGTCTTAAGAGACTTTTAAGAAGGAGCTTTTGGTGTCTCTAAAATCTGCAGCAAAAAAAGCCCAAACTAAGTCAGCTTATGATGGATTTAGTTGCCTTAATGGCGAGCACCCTTGGATGCAAGCTGCCCCTGAAGGCTTTGTTGCCTACCGAGCTAGAGAGCTTGGCACTGGCAAAGTCACTTATTTAAATTTTGCTTTAGCTAAAGAAATGGGACTCTTAGACTCAAATCATCCTCACGAGATGAACTCAGAGCTTGAAAAAAAACTCATCGAAACTTTTTCTATTCAAATTATTAATGAGTACGATGAATTAAATAAAAGAAGAATTAATCAAAGTACCATTAAACCTCACTCTTACATGGCAACTCGCTATTTACAGTTACAGCATTCTGACAAAAGAGGCACAACCTCTGGTGATGGACGCTGCGTATGGAATGGCGTTGTTAAACATCGTGGTAAAGTGTGGGATGTAAGCTCCCGCGGTACAGGTGTGACTTGTCTTGCACCAGGGGCAGTTGAGGCTCAAAAACCTCTTAAGACTGGTGGTACTGACTATGGTTATGGCTGCGGACAGGCCGAAGTTGATGAGCTTTACGGTTGTGCGATCATGGCAGAAATCATGCATTTACAGGGTATAAATACCGAGCGTGTTTTATGTGTTATTGACTTTGGCAATGGCTATGGCATTGGTGTTCGAACAGCTCCAAATCTTATACGCCCAGCTCATATTTTTATGTATCTAAAACAAGATCGCTATACAGAGCTTCAAAGTGCTGTGAATTATTTAATAGAGCGACAAGAGCGCAATGACGAGTGGTTTATTAAATCTGTTGGCTATAAAAAATATGATGAGATGCTAGAGCTACTTTGCCGTGACTTTGCCAAGTTCACCGCCATTTTAGATGTAGAGTATATTTTTGCCTGGCTAGATTGGGATGGAGACAATGTTTTAGCTTCTGCTGGAATTATTGACTACGGAAGTGTGAGACAGTTTGGCCTTCGTCATGATCAATATCGCTATGATGATGTGGATCGCTTTTCAACTAATTTGAATGAGCAAAAGAATAAAGCCCGTGAAATGATCCAAGTTTTTGCACAAATTGTTGATTATCTAAAAACAAAAAAGAAAAAGCCACTCAAAGAATTCAGAAATCACCCTATTACTAAAAAATTTAATTTTCTTTTTAATAAATTTAGAGAAGAGCGCCTACTTTATAAAATGGGCTTTAATCCAGAACAAAGACAAAAGATTCTCACGGATCACCGTAAAACTTTACGTAAGTTCGATCAGCAGTTTTGTTATTTTGAGCGCGTTAAAACAAAGGCCGGTATTGAAAAAGTTGCCGATGGAATTAACAAAAGAGCTCTCTTTAATATGCGCAAGGCCCTTCGAGAATTACCCGCAAAGTTCGCCAGCCAAACGCCCGACTCTATTGGGCCTATTTCAGAAGATGATTTTTTTAAGCTGATTCTCTCAGAGTCTGCAAAACCAAAAGACTCTGTTATGCAACCTCAACATCGTTACCGCATTAAAGAGTTTCAAACTTACTACATCCAACTTTTAAAAGCTGTCTGCCCTGATAAAAAAACTTTAACTGGCATTTCAGAAAGATCACAAACCTTAAATCGTACAGATCGTATTACAGGGAATGCTCTCATACAAATCGTTGATGAAATTATGACTTTCAGTAAAAAAGGCGCCATGAAGCCTAAAGATTTTCAGCGCTTAATTGATCGAATTATTCTTGAACAAGGGGCCTTGCCGGAAGTAAATGTAAGCCGTCATGTCATTCGTCAAGAACAACCTTCGGTAAAAAAAGAACTCTTTGCTCGCATCAACGAGCTAGTTCTTCTTAATAATGAAGAGATTTAGCTAACTGCCGTCCACTAATCCATCGACGGATTAAAGGATATTCACTTTCTTCAAGCACGTGTTTCTTTTTAAGCTCAATCCAATCTACTTTAAGTCCGGCTTGTCTAAGCTTGCGAACACCATAGCGAGTTTCTTGAATTGGCAAGATGTCATCCTTGTGGCCATGGGTTAATAGCCACGGTGTTTTTTTAGATTGTTGAGTAAGATTCGTGCGCCAGCGTGGAAAAAAATAAAAATATCCACTTATGCCCACCACTCCACCAAGACGTTTCGGGTAATGAAGAGCAACGTCTGCACTTACTAAACACCCTTGCGAAAAACCAAATAAATAAATATTTTTACTTAACCAGCCAAGGTCTTCAATTTCTTGTAATAATTGAAACATCTTTTCACGAATTTTTAAAACTCCGGCTTTTTGATATGGAGGCTCACCATACCAACTATAACCAGTCATAAATTTCCTAGGAGCATTGATCAAAAGGTAGTTCATGTCAGGAATATTGAGTTCTTCATGAAAATCCTTAAATGGACGAAGACTATCTCCACGTCCATGCAAAACAAGCATCAGTTTTTTTGAGGGTTTTAGGGCTGGAATGAACTTGGTTTTAAATAACTCTGTCTCAATCATAAAATGGCTTGAACTCCGTTACGCAAACATTTTATGGCCTGTGTGGCCTCTCGCAATGGGGACTCAAGCTGAGTACCACTCATAAAGCTATTTTGCCTACTCTGCTGATTAATATTGAAAACTTCACAGGCTAAGGCAAAGGTAAAACGAGCCAAACTGGTGTCTTCTTCAAGTTGAGGAATAATGGCATTATAATAAAGGTCCTCTTCCCTTGAGCCGACGAGCTCTCCTTTAACTTCAATATCGGGCGCAATACCATTAATTTGTGGGGTCCTTCCGGTCGGTAAAAAGTAAAGGCCTTGAGTTTCAAATATAGCTATACGCGAGTTCTTCTCCCACAGGCGTCCTTTTTGAAAACTGCCTTTACCAAAAGTTCTTTGCCCCACAACCACTGCACGCCCCAAATCCTGAAGACTTCCAGCTAAGGCCTCAGCGCTGCTGGCCGATGCATAATTAACAAGAGTCGCCACCGGGCCTTGATAAATAGGGTCCTTTTCGGTGCTATACACTTCGATATTATTTTCTGCAGAAAAATACCTGGCCTCAAAGAGCTTCTTATTTTTTTCTACAAATAGATTGGCAATACAAGCGGCCTCATCCAAAGGGCCTCCTGGATTGTCTCTTAAATCTACAATAAGACCTTGAGCCCCTTCGCCTATCAATGATTTAACACTCTTCTCAACACGACCACAACTACCAGGAAAAAATCTTCTCAAAGTCACCAAACCCACAAGTCCTTCTGCACGTTCAAGCAAACGAGCTTCCACCTGTGGAGTTTTAACTCTTGTTCTAATAAGTGTTATTTGACGACTTTGTTTAGACTGATGGCGAATGGATAGCGTCACCTCTGTGCCCAAGTTCCCTATTAAAAGACCTTGTACACGCCCTACTGTTAAACCTGAAATCACTTGTTCATTAATCTTAACAATTTCATCACCCACTTGAATATTTTGTTTTTTTGCTGGGGAGTTAGGGTAAACATGGGAAACAACGAAGCGATCATTAATCAGACGCAAGCTAAGTCCGAGACCAATTTCTTCTTCTTTTGGAGACATCATTGTGTTTTCAAAATACTTAACTGGAACCAAATAAGTATGTGGGTCATGGATCGACGCCTCCAGTGTATTGAGACCAATGGAGATGATATAAGACTCTTCATTTTTTTGAATTTTTTCTTTTAATAACCAGCGCCAAGCATTTAAAAACGAAAATCGTTCTTCACTGAGTTGGTTGCGCATAAAGATTTTCTTTAAGGCTTTTTGCAGAAACTGCGGACGAACTCTCTTATCTTTTGCACTTAAAGTTCTAAAGTCTTTTGGTTCAAAAATTCCTGTGTGAACATGCATTACGAGTTGGTATTCTCGAGCCATGGCTTTTAAAGCTAAAGCACATGCCGTAAAGCGGGATTGATCTAAGTAACAGTGCTCATCTCGCAAAAAACCTTCAAGCTCTGCGGGTTTTAACTTCGTAGCTTGCCAAGCATTAAGAACTGTTTCTTGAAGATCTGGGCGCTCAAAATGATAGTAAACAACCCCGCCCCAGAGGCAGAAAATCACAAAAATCATACTGTGCAAACGTGCTATATTCATAAATTCCCACTATCCTAGCTTGTCTAGGAGCAATCTCAGGGCCAGAGTGGCTAGAAAATTGAGGAGTTTTGAGAGCTTAGCATAGGTAATATTTACTTGGTTGCTAAGCCCCTAGGCATTGGCAAGGAGGCTCGGTGCCTTTTTTTGTCTCTATTTTGCAGTTGATTTTAATGTTCTTAGAACTCTTGTGAACTTACTTTTATTCTATACTTGCGGCCCTTTGTTATAATGCACTAGTCCAAGTACCTTTTGCATTATTTCCAGTTCTTGAATACAACAAAGAGATGATTATTGTAACTGGAGCTAATGGCTTTATAGGAAGTGCTTTTATTTGGGAGCTCAATCAAAAGGGCATCAAAAATATTATTGCTGTTGATCCCATCACACCTGAATTGAGACCTGAACCTTTAAAAAAAAGACAGTACACGAAGTTTTTAACTTCTGATCAAATTTGGGATTTTTTAAATCTTCCCAGCACTAAAAAAGAACTCACCTGGATTGTACACATGGGAGCTTGCTCCTCAACAACAGAAACCAATGAAGAGTATTTATGGCAAAACAACACTCTTTATTCGGAGCGCCTTTTTTCTTGGTGTGCAGAAAATAATAAAGATTTTATTTATGCCAGTAGTGCCGCAACTTACGGTGCTGGTGAAATTGGCTTTGATGATCAAACACACTCTGAACAACTAAAACCCTTAAATCTCTACGGCAAATCAAAAGTCGATATGGACCGTTGGGCTGTCTTGCAATCTCAAAAGCCAAATCACTGGTACGGACTTAAATTTTTCAATGTCTACGGCCCTAATGAATACCATAAAGGCGAGCAATCCAGTGTGGTCTTTAAAGCTTTTAAGCAGATCACTCAAACGGGCGAGCTAGCTCTTTTTAAATCTTATCGTCCTGAGTATGGCGATGGCTTGCAGATGCGTGACTTTGTATATGTTAAAGATGTCACAAATTGGATGTGGGAGCTCATGCAGAAAAAACCAAAATCAGGCATATACAATATGGGGTTTGGTTTTGCTAGAACATGGCTTGATTTAGCCAAAGCCTCTTTTGCAGCTATTAATAAACCACTTAAAATTAAATGGCTTGAAATGCCCGAATCCATTCGCAGCCATTACCAATATTTCACAGAAGCTCGTATGCAAAAGTGGCTCGCTCAAGGTTTGTCAAAACCAAGCTGGTCTCTTGAAGAAGGCATTAAAGATTATATTCAGAATCATTTACAAAACGACGACCCCTCACTGTAAGGTAGATTAAAATGGGTGTTACAAAATTAAAACTTCCAAGTCATTTAAGAAAATATGTCGTTGAGCAAGACTACAATCGCTACACTCCCATCGATCATGCTGTTTGGCGCTTTATCTTAAGACAGCTTAAATCTTTTTTGTCGACACATGCTCATGAAAGTTATTTAAGCGGTTTAGAAAAAACGGGCATTGAGATTGAGCGTATTCCAAAAATTAAAGATATCAGTGAAAAGATTGAAAAATTTGGCTGGTTTGCTTTGCCCGTAAGTGGTTTTATTCCTCCAGCTGCTTTTATGGAAATGCAATCTCTTGGAGTTTTGCCCATTGCTTCGGATATGCGAACTCTGGATCACTTACTCTATACTCCCGCTCCAGATATTGTTCACGAAGCGGCCGGACATGCTCCCATTTTAATTCAGCCAGAATTTGCTGAGTATTTAAAAAAATACGCGCAAATAGCAAAAAAAGCTATTTTATCTAAAGAAGACTTAAATCTTTACGAGGCTATTCGAGAGCTCTCTGATGTAAAAGAAAACCCTAATTCGACTGCAGAAGATATACAAAAGTCAGAAAAAAAATTAACTCAAGCCACAGAGAGTTTGAGCCACGTTTCAGAGGCGGCTCAACTAGGACGCATGAACTGGTGGACTGCGGAGTATGGCCTCATCGGCTCTTTAGAAAATCCTAAAATATTTGGAGCAGGACTTTTATCTTCCTTGGGAGAAGCGAGAGAGTGTTTAAAAAAGAAAGTTAAAAAAGTTCCACTGACTGTAGACTGCATTGATACCAGTTATGACATCACAGAGCCTCAGCCACAGCTTTTTGTAGCTCCTGATTTTAAATCCCTTTCTGATGTATTAGAGCAAATGGCCGAGAGAATGTCTTTTCGTCGTGGCGGTGTTTGGGGCGTATTGCAAGCTATAAGGGCACAGACCGTCAATACACTTGAGCTAAGTTCTGGTTTACAAATTTCTGGGGAATTTAGTGAGGCTCTCATTGGCACAGAACTAATCACTCCTGAAAAAGTACACAATGAAGACTCTCTTCTAAAAGTGTATGAGACTCTTAAAGACCAGCCAGTTCTATATGTGAAATCAGCAAGCCCCGCTCAATTAAGTTATAAAGATATGGAGATTCCCGGCCATAGTCGATTTTATCATAGTCATGGTTATAGCTCTCCGCTGGGTTTTCTTAAAGAGTTTCCAGATCGTTGCCCCTCAACTCTAACCCAATCAGATTGGCAAAAACTGGGTCTAAAATACGGCGCAACTGTTAATTTAGAATTTAATTCAGGTTTTAAACTTCAGGGAGTTCTGCAAAGCCAACTTCAAAAAGAAAACCGTGTGCTTATTTTAAGTTTTGGCAATTGCACTATAACTTATCAAAATAAAAAATACTTCGAACCTAGTTGGGGAGTATTTGATCTTGCCCTTGGTGAAAAAATAATTTCTGTCTTTGGGGGGCCTGCAGATCGCGAAAGTTATGGCGAGCTCACAGGTTTTACGGCGGCACGAGTGCCTGCAAAAGCCTACTCTGCTCAAGAATTTGAACTCTTTAATCTCTACCAAAAAGTGCGCAACCTCAGAGAGCAAAAAATCTCGTCTGCCGAACTTATCAAAAACTGCGACGAGGTTTTAAATACTTTGGATAAACATCCTAATGATTGGTTATTGCGCCTTGAAGTTTTTGAACTTCTTGACGATGCAACCAAAACTCAAGGCCTAAGCTCTCAAGCTGATGAACTAAAGAAAAAAATTAAACAACAGATAACCAATATAAAACAAAATCTACCTCCTAAAAAAACCACCATTGAAGATGGTCAGCAGCTCGTCGGAATGATATGAGTTCATATTCAATTCATGTCGTTTTAGTTCGCCCTATTTACGCTAGTAATATTGGTGCTACCTCAAGAGCTATGAGCAATATGGGGGCTGAGCGACTCATTTTAATTGATTGTAAATGCGAAATTGATTACAGCGCACAGCAGGCAGCGGCAAGTGGGCAAAGCGCTCTGCAAAATAGAGTTCACTACTCTTCATGGGATGAATTTTATAAAAATGAAGGGGCTGGAGTTCGTATCGCTCTGACCGCAAGAGATGGCAGAACACGAGCCGCTAAAGATTTAAAAGAAACTCTTCAATCTTTAACTAAAGAAGAGCGTTTATCTGAAGAAAGACAAAATCTTTATTTAATCTTTGGCCCTGAAGACTGCGGCCTAAATGCTGATGATGTGAAACTAGCTCACTTTTGCTGCAACATTGCTACTTATGGCAACAACACAAGTCTTAATTTAGCCCAAGCTGTTCTGCTTTGTTTATTTGTAGTTAGAAGCGAGTGGGGCGGCCATCGTGCAGAACTCGATGGCGATCAAAGTGATAAACAAGGCCGGGCCTACCAGGGGCCTGCTTACTTTCCTGAAAACACCTTAAAGAATTGGATTGAAGAGCTAGGCTTTGATTTAAGCAAAAAACGCGTCAATGCTTTTACAGTGATCCGGCGTATGCTTTTGCACAATACCCCAACTCATCAAGAGCTTAGAATGCTCGAGACCGTCCTACAGCAGAATTTAAGACGCTTAAGAGAGAAATAAATAGCTTTTAAGGCAAGCATGATGAAATCTTGACGAAACCTTGAAATTTCCCCCCTCTATTTACAGGTATAGTATTTATATGGATTCAAAAGCTGTCTTAAACTTTAAAAAGAACTCAAAACAAAGACTACATAAGTCAGCTGTAGCTATGTCCAGTGTTTGCTTAATGTTGGCTATTGTTGGCTATGAATCAAGTCTTCAGCTTATAGATCAAATTGAAAATCGTAAACGATCTAAAGATAGTGACGAAGAAGAGGATCATAACAAGGCTTTTTTTCGCTTCTAGTTTTAGCTTATAATCTACCCGTAATCAGACTGTCCTGATCAAATCCTCTAATGTGAGGGCTTTTAAGAATAAGCTTTTCAGTGAGTTTGTTAATGCCAAACCCTTCCGTCCAATTCCGGCCATTTTTAGCTCCAATAATGACTGGGGCTTGAAATAAGTAA
>CAYMKD010000069.1:0-9604 GCA_964390435.1 uncultured Pseudobdellovibrionaceae bacterium
TCTGAAAGTATTTTTGTACCATTTGTTGGACATTTAGGTACTTTCATATTTTGTGGGTTGTGTTTAAGACAAGTTGGTTGCAACTTTTTTGCTTCTACTAAAAAAGAAAAAAAAATAAAAAAACTGATAATTAATAAAATTTTCTTTTTCATTTTTTATTTTCCCGCAACATTGATAAATTTTGCCTTAAGTGGGAAAGAAAGTAAAATACAAATTAAAAGCAACAAAGCAGTTAGTTTCTCTAAAATGCCAAACCCAAGGCCTAAACTAAGTTTTATTGATATAAATGCTCCTAGAGAAAAACCAAGGGTGCTTAAAAAAAGCAAAATATTTAGTCTTTGTGAGGATGGCTTACTTAGCTTAATATAAGATGTATAAGTTGCAGAGGAGAAATATCCATAAATACCTATGACAACTGGTATAACATACTGCTGTAGAATCCAATAGCTCTTCAGAAAGTTGATTAAATAATCAGACAAAATCAATGAAAATAAAGTTAAAAATGAAAGGATTATAAATTGCTTTGGCGATACAAACTTAGAAGAAAGACTTCCTAATGAACTTCCTAAAAGAAAACTTAAACTTACAGCTGCCCATGACCAAGTAGGAAGAGCATAATATAAAATACTCTTTTGCATCAAAATAACTAGCCAAAGTGATGAAGAAATAGGAAGTAAGGTCATAAAAATAATTCCAATTTTTGATAAAGAAATATCTTTTCTTAAATCATCTTTAACAAAACACTTACAGCATAAAAATATTAATATAATTTGAAGAATTATAAAAAACCAATCCACCAGATTAAAATGAAACCAAAACCATCTATCAGCAAAAGAAAAAAAATAAGGCTTATTAAAAGTAGCAGGAGATACATTGCCATAAGCATTTGTATTATTAGCTTCTAATTGCTCCATATTTGTGGATTTGTTAATAAGTGTTGCCAGAAAATGGTTTGATAAACTTGAAGTAGAAGGAGGAAAAATACGAATCTGGTTAAATGGAGAGCTTGAGATAAGATTATCAATACTGTTTAGATCTCCTTGAGAAAACCCTTTAGGTTTTACCAAGAAATACATTAGGCCTCGGTCATGCAGTTTCATCCCCCTATTCCAATCAATCAAAACAATTGAATTTTTAGGATCATATTTATTTTTTATTAGAGTAGTCAGAATTGTTGCTAAAAGTTTTTGTGAAGTTAAAAGATTAGTTTGGTATGTAAAGGTAAGATAAAAAATCCCTTCTGATGAAAGCGAGTTTATTATTTGCATAAAACTCTCTTCCGTTAAAAGGTAACTTTCGATACTGGCTGGCATATGGGGCAACTGGATATAGCTTTCGATCAGATCTAAATCAATAACATCATATTTTTTAGAACTTTTAAATAAATAGTGAGTTCCATCTGCTATTATAACTTGTGCTTTATTATAGGCATGCTCAGAAATTTTCAAGTTTTCTTCTTGCATGATACGAACAAGACTCTTATTAATTTCAACTAGATCAATATCCGCATTAGGAATTTTACGTTTAATATAAATGACATCATCTCCACCACCTCCTCCAACAATCAAAATCTTGGGTTCTTCACGTACCATATTTTGATAATATTTTCCTGTCCATTTTAGATGAATTTTGCTGGCTTTTGAAAAAACAATATTATCATGAAATAAAATAGTATGATCTTTAGCAGACGGAATTAAATCTTTAGGGTAAAAATTATCCCATTCATCTTGAGTATGCAAAGTTAGTGAATCAATTCTACCCATGTGATCCCACATATACATATAATTATTCATTTTCTCTTTTTGAAGATGAGCTAACATATAGTTTTCTTTAAGGTAACTTTCAGATAATGGAAGCAATCTAAACAAATTAAAACTGTCTTTATAAATCTGCAAGCTCAGGATGAAGCTTAATAAAATAAATATAGAAGCGAATATACATTTACGTTTTTGAAATATGCCACTAGAAATTAAACCTGCAAAAATACAACAAGAAGCTATAACTAACAATAACTCTGCTCCAGCTGAAGATAGCGCAAATATGCCAATTGAGGTTCCAACAACTGCCCCAATTAACTCAAAAAAATAAGCAAAATGAAAAGGAACTTTTTTAAAAGCATCGAAAAGAAGAAAAGAAATAATTCCAAACAAGATAGCAACTAAAAAAATTATAATATGATAAGGAAGCCCAAGTGAAAAAGAGATTAAAAATAGAAATGGAGCAAAAATAATAAGCAAAAAAATTATTAAAGGCATTTTTTGGGTATTGAATTTTAAACATAGAAGAGGACCAATGCTGTAACCCGCAAGCATTACGGGCAATGTACTATAAATTGTTTCAAAAACTCTGGAATAAATAAGTATTCGTGGAACTAAAGTTTGCAGCAGGAACAAAGCTAAACTGATAAAAAATATAACAAATTCTCTCCTTGGTTTTAACATGGTTTCAAAAATTTTTTAGCCCACTCAGGTATTCTTAATGCGCTCTGATAAGTAGATAAGTTATAATAACGAGTTTGAATTTGACTAGAATGTTGATAATTAATACTAGCCGTCCCTTTAAAACCAATAAAAATAAAAATATGCCCTTGGTTATAACTAGGCACCGGAATTAAAAAAATATGACCATCATCATATCTTTTATAAATTTTGTTTTCAACGTAAACACTCTTTATAAAACTAAGGCCAATCTGAGTAATTAAAACTCCACCATTAGTGAGCTTTCTATACGCTAATTCATAAAAATCATCAGAAAATAATTTATGACTATTGGGGTCTGGACAGGTACTGTCAATAATTATAATGTCATAGAAATCTTGTGCATTTTTTATGAAATGAAATCCATCTTCATGATGAATAGATACACGAGGATCTTTAAATACTTCACCTCCCAGGTTAAGCTCTGAAAAATGATGAGAGCAAATTGTTAAAATTTCTGGATCTATATCAACTAAAGTTATTTCATCAATATTTTTATATTTTAGTATTTCCCTAAGGCACCCACCATCTCCTCCGCCAATAATTAAAACTTTCTTAGTATTCTTAACATGATCTATTGCAGAGTGGACCATCATTTCATGATATATAAATTCGTCAGATAAAGTTGTTTGTATATCTTGGTCTATGGAAAGAGTTTTTCCATATTCCGAGTGATCATAAACTTCCACGTTTTGATATTTTGTCTTATAAGTTATTTTTTTCATTACAGATCTCGCCATTGTAATAAGTAATTACTTGCTGTTTTTTAAAAAACTCAGATGAGTTAGATGATTGTTGTAAAAAAAGTGGCGTGGGAAAGTAAAAGGCTCTAGTAAAAGCATCAAAGGTTGCTGGAATTGGCAGTTCATAATTTTTGCTTTTCTTCCATAAACTATGACAGAATTGCTCTTGAAAAAAAGTTGGCCTTTCAAAAGACTCCCATATTGCATTACATGCCTGTTTAGTGTCATAGTAACGTTGGACACTCCATTTTATTGACGCAAAACTGGAACTTAAATCATAATCCGGCACAGCATCTTTAACATATCCAAATGGTCCCTCAAGACTTTCCCAACCATGAATAGAAAATCTTCGCAATAAGTGAGCGTAATTTGAATCTGAATAAAAGTATTCTTTACCTAAACGACTCGCATTATAACACCAGGAAGTGTATGGATGAGAACTAAAAACTCGATCATAAATTTGAGGATATTTTAAAAAACTTGTGTAGAGTTGAGCATCCCAAAAAACATCATATATGTCGATATCTAATTGTTGTCTTAATTTTAATGGCCAAAGACCATATTCATTTTCTGAGAAATAGAGTTGATGACTATCTTTAAATAAGAGAACAGGCCCATCTCCAATTGTTAATACAGTAGAGCCTTGAGGTGCAGAAAGTGCTCCAATAAATGCGGCTGATAATATGGGCGAAGGTGATTGAACTGTAAAAAATAAATACGGTAACCAGTAACTTTTCAATTCCTCTTCAGAAACATCAACAATAATTTGAGGAATATTATGTGTTTCGCAGAATTTTTTTGCCCAAAAAATGTCATAGTGATTTAGTGAAAATAAATTAACTGTAATTGCCACAACATCCATTTTTATAGAACGACAAGTTTCGAGCAGAACTTCACTATCAATTCCACCAGAATAAAGAATGTAAATTGGTTTTGAGGATGAAGGTTTAACACGATTTAAAACCTGGATTAAAGCATCTTTAAAATTTAAACTTTCATTCACATGACTAAAATCATAAGAAGAAATTATTGGTGCAGTAAAAGCCGAGCCACCATGTTTTCTAACTAGGTCTGCTCTGGAGGCGTACTTTTGACCATCAAAGAGATATGCATATTCCATGTCAAGACAGCTATACATTAATCTGTGTCTCACAATAATTTTTTTTATATAAAATCAAGTTATGTAGCTCAGCTACTTTCTCAAATTTTGAAATTTGATTAATAAGGCTAGATGGTATTGGATTTAAATCCAAAAAATAGCCTCCCGGCACTATATTACGAGTCAAAAATAAGAATGCAGCAGATTTAGAATTAGGACTATCTTGCCAATTACTAATATCATTCCACCCAAATGCAATTTCAAAATCATTTTCCTCTGTTAAGCTTCTAACATCTGTCAGCTGAATGTTTTGTAAGTTGCTGTAATTTACAACATCAAACCCAAGACATCTATCCACGCCAAATTTTTTCTGTAGTTGTTTAAATCGACCACCATACAAGACCCCCATCTCCACAATCTTTCCATGTTGAGGAACATCTTGAAGCGGCCATATATATTCCTTAAAAAACAAGTCAGCCTCTTGAAACCACCATGATTGATCATAATTTTCAGAATATCTAATATTGTAATCTACCATATCCATTTGTATTTCACTTCCCTAGAGGTTTTTTCTTATTTGCACTGACTTAAAGAATTAAAAGTCACGAAGTGACCAGAATCAACATAATTCTCTGTATGGTTTTTTATTTTGAAGTCTGGAATCTGAATTGTTACCTGCATTTTTTTTAAAGAATATATTATAACATCAAAACAGCGAGGCTTAAAAGCCTCTATCATTTGTTTCACAATGGACTCAGTATTTTCATGAAGATCCATATTAGTCTCAAAACTAACGTGATCCCCTACTTCTTGAGGAGTGACATGAATAGTATAATAGTTCTGTCCACGCAAGGCATTGAGAGAGTAACCACATGGCTCAAAAAGATAATCATCTATCTCAAAACCATCAAAAATCCGATGAACTTTGGTTTTTTCATAAATCTCTTTAATGTTTTTTTGAGGACTAGAAAATAATTTTCTTACAGAATCTTGCAGATCATACATTAATATTTTAAGATTAAAATCCGTCGTCTGTGGAATACTATTGTTATTATAACTATAAAGCATCAGATGATGCTCACTCTGATCTCCAAGTTGCCAAGTTTTTCCACTTATATATTTGTTTAAATTTTCTGCGTCTTGAAAAAAATTGGATTTTTGTAATTTAGGAAAATACTCATTTTTTCTTTCATAAGTTAATGATTTTATCTCAAAAAGATCTCCTTCTTTTAAAAAAGATATCACGCTCTGGATCAAAACTGCCCGACCACATGTAATCATCAAAAAACAATCTTTCCAGACAAACAAACTAGATTCAGAAAGTAAATAAGCATCGCAGTCGGAGCCATGCAGACTCGATAAAATTTGTGCTCCAGATTCGCTTACAATATAATTCCAAAAGTCTAGTCCTTTTTCTCGCAAGTTTCCTGCCCGCGAAGAGACTATAATTTTTATTTTTTTTTCATTACCTTCAAAAAACAAAGTTATGCTCCATAAAATACCATTGCAACGCAGCAATGTGCTGAAAAAAGCAAATTCTCTTCTCAAATCGATTTATCATCATCTTGTTTTTTTAGATATATGAATTTAATTAAAGTCTTTGAATTAAAAACTCAGCTTATTTATGATTACCGGGATGAATGGGCTGTCACCACATTTTAAAAAAATAATTATTCCGATTAATGTTCTGGCCTTAATTGCCATTTTTCTCATTTTCTTAAATATTACATCTGCAAAATGGCTATTAGCAGCTTGGATTGGTTGGTTTTTGTTCAGCGGGCTTGGAATAGCTGTTGGCTTTCACCGCCTTTTATCGCATCAATCCTTTCAAACTTATCCTATTATAGAGCGCATTCTTGCTTATTTTGGCTGTTTAGGGGCCCAAGGCTCCCCCATCTTTTGGGTTAGCTTACATAACGGAGTTCACCATCCCTTTGCTGATACAGAAAAAGATTTGCACAGTCCAGTGAATGGATATTGGAACTCTTTTATTGGCTGGCAACTTAATCTTGATCCTAAAAAAATCCCTTTTCGATGTGGTTATAAATTATCAAAACAAAACTATTACCGATTTCTACATAAAAATTATGAAACCATATACTGGCTAACTGCACTCTTATTAGCAGTTGTTAATTGGCGTCTTGCACTCTATGGCCTAATATTGCCCGGATTTATTTCTATGCATCAAGAAAACTCTGTAGATCTATTCTGCCATCTTAAAAACTGTGGTTATCGAAATCATTCAACCCCAGATCAATCTGTTAACAATCCTATTTTGGGATGGTTTGCATTTGGACAAGGTTGGCATAATAATCATCATGCGAGACCTGATGATTATAATTTTGGTGGTGACCGTTGGTTTGAGTTTGATATTTGCAATCCAATAGTTTCGTTAATTAAAAAGAAAGATTATGAAGAATCCTACAGCAAACATAAAAAAACTCAACTTCAGTGATAAAGAGTCTCTCCTCTTATTATTGCAAGACAATCGTGAGCGGTTGCTTGATAAAGCCAATATTGATGTTCTCGATCATCATAAAAAATTTCTAGATTTATATTTAGAACCTAATCCTAATTATCATTTATATGGCAGCTATAATCTAAATTCAGAACTACTATCCACATTTGGCATTTACATATGGAAAGAAATGCCTATAGCTACTATTTTATTTATGATGACAAAGCCTGAGCAAAGCCGTGTTTTTAACCCCATAGACTCAGGCCTTATGATGTGTGCCGATGCTTGCTATGAACTCTGTGAATCCAAAGGAGTTTTCACTTTCTACAGCTTTCAACCAGTGCATAAAATAAGCGGCTTTTTAAGACAGTGGAAGCGCCACCAAACTCCAAGGCTCGCTCGCTATATTAGTTATACTGAAGCCACAATTCCGGCCAATACAAAACCCGAATGGCCAGGTTACTGGGAGATTATAGATCAAACTGTGTGGCCTTATGATGTGGAAATAAGATGCACAACACTTAAGCCTGAATACCGAACTAATTTAGTTATTAGATAGAACTAATAATTCAAATAGCTACGAATACACATAGATGCAGATTCCGCTGTCGCCGCGCCTGAGCACTGATACATGGCAGAATCAACTTCTATAGAAAATGCTGCTGCATGAGTCATACATGAGTATTCGTCATTCCAAAAAATCATCACAGCACATGAATAAAGAAAAAAGCTGCTTCTTGGAAGATAAATATAAATAGAGTCTGTGATATCAAGTAATTTATTATAACAATTAACTTCGTCACTCCAAGAATTAGTAGCTCTACAATGAGCAGCATGAAGGTCAGAGTTAGCCTCTGCACTTCTAAAACACTTACCGATATTTTCTGCAGTCGAGGCCGCATTACATGTCGCTTGCACCATATACGCAGATATAATTGAATCGCTCTCATAACTAGGAGGATTATCAGGATTTCCAGGGTTTATTGGGTTACTTGGGTTACTTGGGTTACTTGGATTGCTTGGGTTACTTGGGTTACTTGGGTTACTTGGATTGCTTGGGTTACTCGGATTATTTGGATTACTTGGATTAGATTCATAACTTGCAAAAGTGTTACTGACTGCGCCAACTTTAAAATCCGCAGCTAGTACTGAGAAACTTAAACATACGGTTAATGTAAAAACAAAACACGATAAAAGCATTCTTGTGAACATACTAAAATTTCCTCTCACTTTTGCAATTTATATGGCTCTTAACGAAGTGATTGAGGTTTGTCTATGTCTTAGGAAATTATTTCCATAAAATCACAGATATTTAAATCTTCTTAAGTGTAGCTTCATCTCCACCGCTCTAATGTCTTAGTTTTTAAACTTCTTTAATAAAATTTACACTCGGGAAGCGAAAGCGCTCCCCATAAACACCGGCTTCTGCTCGCTTTCCTACACTGATTCCCATAACCACAACGGCATCACAGGGTAAGTTTAAATGCTTTTTAATACGCTTAGAATCCAACCCCTCCATAGGACAGGTATCATATCCATAGGCCCGAAATGCCAACATGAGAGTTTGACAGGCCAGAGCTGTAGACTTAACGGCCCAAGTTTTTAATTCACCTAAAGAGGATGGCTCTCTAGGAGCTGGCCTAAATAAGCCTATAATGCCAAATAGTATTTTTTTAAAAGGAGTTAAAATCCCAAATGGTCCAACTGTGTACGCAAGCGGAACAATTTTTTTATAATAAGTCTTCATAACCTCAGGAGCCTCCACGCCTTTTTCTGTGTAAGAGGCTATTATTTGCTTTGCATGCTTGCGCCAAGTTTTAGTTCTTGCAACGGCAATTATAATCTCTGCAGCTGTGGCTGCAGCTGATTGATTAAAACAGTCAACAATCACTTTCTTTTTCTTTTCAGGTGAGCGGACCCAGTAAAACTCCCAAGGCTGAAGATTTGATGAGTTTGGGGATAAGAGGGCCAACTCAAGACACTCGCGCATAACATTCTCTGGCACCGGCTCTGATAAATATTTTCTAATACTTCTACGAGTCTTAACAATTTCAGTGAAAGTTTTTACATCTACAGACATAACCATCTCGATTCTTAGTAGGAAATTCACAATTCATAGATCATTCTTATTCGTAAATATGAATTTTTATTCTTCTATTAGATCACTCTTGCCCTCCACCCTATCTTCCACTATGAAGCTTAAGAATTATGTTACTCAAATGGGAGGACTCTATGTTCACATTGTTTCTAATCTTAGGATTAGCTTCGGCACAAGCACAAACTTCAGAGGATGTAACTAATTATAGACCAGCTAAAATGATTTTTTTAAAAAACTGCGCAGATTGCCATGGAGACTTTGCAACTGTGCCAAGCTATAGATTTTTAAAGAATACTTCTTTCTTTTTTGATCTTCCTCATGATGGCAATAATCAAAAAATGCCTCCACGAATGACCGGAATTCGCATTACCCAAGAAGAAGCTATTGTTTTAAAATTGTGGTTGCAAAATGGAGCCCCTGATTCTGAAGGCACGCCGACTTTAACTGCAGAGCAAGTTGATAAGATTTTTAATTAAGCCAATCCAATGGCTTTTTTCCAATCTGAAGTGGGTTCAATAAGACGTCTTGTTTCTAAATCAAAGAATCCCATAGTAAAAATTGCTTCACAGGCAACTTCTTGATTCTCTTTTACCATGAGTTGCTTTAAACGACTGATTTTACCCTTATAATCTAGAAGCTCTGTCGCGATAATAATTTGCTCTCGAAGCTTAAGCTCTTTAATAAATTTTAAATTTACTTCTAAAATAACAGGCCCTTGCTTTTTCTCTT
>CAYMKD010000070.1:0-9544 GCA_964390435.1 uncultured Pseudobdellovibrionaceae bacterium
GGGATACCGACTTAATAACAAATACGGCTGCTGAATTTAAAAACGATCAGGATTTCTTTCAAAAAGTAGAAGCTTCTATGCCCAATGGTGCTCTTATACTTCAGCTGCCTTTTTTAGGTTTTCCAGAACATATTCCTCCAGGCAGAATGTTAGGTTACGATCATCTCAAGGCAGCATTACACACTCAAACTTTACGATGGAGCTATGGTGCTATTTATGGTCGAGCATCTGGAGCATGGCAACATAAGATGTCTAAACTTCCCATTGATAAAATGTTAGAAACTGCTGCCTTTGCTGGTTTCACAGCAATTTTTATTGATCGTAAAGGCTATGGGACAGAGAACTCACGAGATAATACTCCAGAATTAGAGATAAGAAACATTCTCAAGACAGAGCCTATCGAAAGCATCAATCGAAGCTATGCATTTTATAATATGTCTTCATATGTTGAGCAGTTACGATCAAAATATACTGATGCTGAATGGCAACAAAAAGAGCAGGCCGTTCTAATTGTTCCTTTTGAAATTTGGTATGATGAGCATTTCTATCCCCCTGAAGTAAATGAGAATGGCGAATTTCGCTGGAGTCGAGCAAGAAGTGTCATTTATATTACAAATAATAATACAAAGCCAAGAACTGCCACAATCCAAATGATAGCTTCTACATTTGTACCACATCCAACAAGTCTGACTATAGCGGGGTCTCTGATTAATAAAACCTATGAGCCTACTTGGACAGGACTATTGATTTCAGAAAAAATAATAGTACCCCCCGGACAGCATGCAATAAAGTTCTCAAGCAAAGCCCCTCTAGTAGATATACCAAATCATCGTGATTACCATTTTTTCATTCAGAATTTGCAAATAAAATATGAGGATGAATAATCCGATCCAAATTTAGGGAGTATGCTAAAATGACAAATTCAATCAGTAGAATCATCACTGGAGTGCAGTATGCTTTTACAGTATTGCTTTATTTCGTAGCCATTATCATATTACTTGATCGCGCTCAAAATATAATTGGCCCCTCTATTTTTGCTGATGAATCTGCTTATCTTAGACTTATTATAAGCTTTGCCAATGGCATTCGATTCGCTCCATGGCAATATATGCCATTTTATCCGTGGCTTAGTTCTTTAATTACTGATCCTAATAATATTATTTTGTCTTATGATAAAATACGCATATTTGGAGCAATTATATTCGCTGCAAGTATCTTTCCAATTTCTCGAATTTTTTCTATGGCTGGCATTCAAAACTTTTTTGCAAGTTTAGCTGCCTTTGCAGTAGTTCTAGGCCCTTGGTCTTCAATGTCATATTTTATATGGGCCGAACCGCTATTTTACTTTATATTTTCTCTATGCTGGTATTTAATTTACAGGTTCTGGAAATCCCCAACTTTGTGGCGAGCAGCCCAACTGGGTATTGCTTTAGGCTTTCTTTTTATTACTAAACAAGCTGGCGCAATGATTCTTGGCATTGCCATACTTATAACGTTGGTTTTTAGAGTAATAAAAGAAAAAGGAAACCTGTCATTTTATTTAAAATCAATTTTTGCAATAGGTTTTCTATTTTTTGCTATTGCCTACTTAACCTTTATACTAACCAATTCAGATGATACCATTGGCTACAGCCAAGCAACTGGAGCTATTGGGCAAAATATTTTAAATCTTCTAACAAATATAAATGTTTATAAAAGTTTTTTTTATCAATTATCTTATATTGTAACTGGAACTTATTTTATTTTTAGCTTTGGTATAGTAAGTTTTTTTATAAATAGAAAAAAAATTAACCCCGCAGATTTTAGTTTTTTTACAACTTTATTGTTAACTACTATTGGCATTAGCATTACAATCGCTGCATTTAATAATTCAATGGTCACTGCCTATAACTCTATCGATTTACCTGAATTTCAAACAGGACGCTATTTAACTCCCCTATTACCTAGTTGGATTGCCTTGGGCTGGTTGGGTCTTAAGGTTTTTGATACAAAAGACCGCAAAAGAAACCTACAATTTATTTTTGGCACTTTTAGTCTTTTAATGGTATTTTTCTTATTCAGCCCTTTACGCTCTACATGGTCTCTAGGCTACGCAAATTCCCCAGATGTTATGTATCTAGCTAAACTTGTTGGACAAAATATTAGCTGGGATCAAGATTATGCTAATAAACTTGCAGATAATTTTTCTCTACAACTAACACTGATTGGATTTTTTATCGCTTTATTTTTAATGTATTTATTCCGAAAGGGCTTTGTAAAAATATTTTTATTTCTATTTATATGCGCGTCCTATTATGCAGGTCTTATGAGCACACAATGTGTTTTTACATTAAGTGGAATTGCTAAGAATCAAAATCTAATATATCGCACAATTCTAGAAAAAAAAATTCCAATCGATTCAATCTTACTAGCAGAAGATAATATTCTTAGTCCCCATATGTCAGACTTTTGGTTTCAACAAGATTTAATATCCAGAATGCTCACTAATAAAAAACAAAAAAGTGATTTTGATTACATTATATCAACAAAAGAATATCCAAGTGAGTATCAAAATATTATAGAGCCAGGCCAGTTAAAACTGTACAAGGTGCCACCAGAAAAAAATTAAGTTAATAAATTATAAGGAGTTTTCTAAGGATTTTGCTATTTGCCACCGCACAACATCTAGGCCTTCTACATTATAAATAGCCTTACCAATAATGTCTATTTGAGTTCGAAGGTTATATATTTTCTGAAATTCATTTTTTTTCTCTATAATTTCTTGAAATGACGTTACGTAACTTTCTGATGAATGATTTTTCTGAACCCAACTCAATGCTGCTTGTCCCTTTGATAAGAACGGAGACCTATCCAATCGAAAAGAATTTAGTTCTCTTACTAAATCATCAATTTCATTATCAAGACTAATTTTTGTAATGCATTCATCTGGAATTATAGCATACCAAGCAGTATTTGAAACTATGCATGGCAACCCGTAGCTAGATATTTTTAACTGGCTAATAGAGGCCTCACCCATACTTGGGTTTCTTAAATTAATCCCAAGATCACTCTCTAAAATTTTCTGATCTAAAATAGCCTCATCGGTAAACCCATGCACGAACACCATATTTTCAAAGTGATAGCGTCTAATCAAATCTTTAATGATTTTTTCATTCCATAAGGTACCGTAAATATGAAATTCAAAATCCTCTGGGTTTTGAATTTGTGACAATGCACTTAAAATACTCTCTAATCTTCGATTTGTGCTCATATAGCCAAAAGATATCAATTTAATTTTTTCTGAATTTTTGTTTTTATGTTTTGAGCATATTGGCATTTTTACAGGCAAATCTAAAAGATATACTGGAACTTTGCAGAGATTTTTTACTGTATTAAAAGCCAGATCGGCATGCACAATTACGGCTAATGCTTTTTCTAAAACAAGCTGCAAAAGAGGATAAATTTTAGCCATCTGATCAATATCTTTTCCTCCCCTCAAGTACTGAATGGCATCCAGCTCTCCATGTCGACCATAATATTTTTTCATAACACTTATGTATTGATTATAACCATCGTATTGCTTCATAAAATACATTGAGAAAAAATGGTGAAGAGCCGAATCGTGAAGAATTACGATACCAGGAATTCTTGAGGCCACTTCAAAAATATCCGAATGAAAATCAATGTTGTTGCCAATGTTATATATATTAACTGAATCAAATTTGAAGTCTTTAATACTTATCTCTTTTGAGTTATACTGTGAGAGTTTTAAAAGAGATTGGATTGATTGTGATATTTCTTTTTGATTAGTAAAACTAGTGACCTCAAATCTTTTTACGAGATGAGGCAGTATCGACTCCGAATACTCTGCAATACCAGTCTGTAACGGGGGCTCTGGGCAAAACCAATTCAGCTTTAACATGTCAGAGCCTTAATGACATTTTCCCATGTGATATTCATATTTTGATATTTTTTAAAGGCATTTTGGCCAAGCTTTTCCATTTTTACTCGATCTCCCCAAGCTTGATCAAAAGCCTTAGCTAACTCATCTGCGTTTGGAGAAACAATAAAACCCTCTTCTTCATTATTTACAAACTCTAAAGCTCCACCAACATCTGTAGTCGTAATTAAGGCTTTGCTAGAAAGCATGGTCTCTAAAGTCACATAGCCGTAGTCCTCATCATAGGGTGGATAAATAACAGCTAAGCACTTGGCATAAAGCTCTCTTTTTTTCTCTTCCGTCACATTCCCTAGCCATTCCACTCTTTTCTCTAAGCCTAAATCTTGAGTTTTCTTAAAAAGCTTTTCAATATATTCTGTACGGTCGGCTTTTCCTGCAAAAACAACCCGAACTGGCTCTTTTGTTTTACTCAAAGCTTCTAAAACAAGCTCTTGTCTTTTAATTTCATTTACTCGACTTGGAAAAAATAAAAAATCCCCATAACTGTCACAAAAAATCTTATCAGCTCCAGTCGGCGGATGATAAAGTGCTACGGAATCGACTCCACAATACTTTTTTAAACGAGAACTCACATTTTTAGAAATTGTGGAAACAAACTTAGCCTCTTGGCAGACTTTTTGGTCTGAATGAATGATCATTTGCCTGACACTCTCCCCCTCGGGATCTTGAAAGAGATCACTCATGGCCGTCCCCCACCAGTCATAGGCTTGTCTATGTTGATGGAGGATCCAAAGTTTTTTATTTGGATGTTTTATATAGTAAGCCGGAAACTTAAGTCCTACCATTATATCGTTAGGTATTCCATTCACTTCAGTGAGATCCATAAATTTGCATGAGAGCATGCTCTTTGTTATGTCCGTTGCTGGATACCATTTAAAGGGTATGTTAATAGCCTCAACCTCATGACCATGCTCTTTAAGAGCTGCGCAGAGATTATTAGATAAAAGTTCAGCTCCACCATGAATAAAAGGAACTTGAGAGTTGACCACTACAATTCTCAATTGATCTCTCCCGAAACTACAAAGTCATATAGCTCTTTAGAGTATTCAGACCAAGCTCGCCACTTAGCTCCCATACACTCCTTTTTTAAACGATCAAGTAAGGCTTGATCGTTGAGCATCTTGATAAAGCCATTTTCAATTTCATCAACAGACTCTGGATCTACATAATAGCAACCACCCAAAATTTGACCAATTTCATGCATGCTGCCCCTATTACTTGTTATACAAGGCGTCCCGAGAGTTACTGACTCTACTACTGGCAAACCAAATCCCTCTGAAATTGAACAAAAAACTGTAAATCGAGAAGCCTTATATAATTGAACAAGCTCAGCTTCACTGATGTTTTTCTTGATTTCAATATTGCATCCATCTGCCAGCATTTTTCCATAGGTGTTTACAATCGAATCATTCAACCACCCCGGATTCCCAACACATATCAATTTAAATTTATGCCCTTTCTCCCAAGCTCTCTCCGCAGCTCTAAAAATTCGCATATGATTTTTTCTGGGCTCAAAAGTTCCCACACAGAGTATAAGGGGTTCTTTTAACTTAAGCTCTTTTTGACTTAAATTTGTCGTAAGTTCAGAGCCAAGGTAATTAACTGCAATTTGTGGATTGCTTTTATGCTCAAGGTTCATAAAATCTAAAAACTTTTTTGCATGTTCTGCAACATCAGCACTAATACATGAAACTTTTTTAAAAGACTTCACTAACATAAAATACTGCATAAACACTAAACCAACTAAACATAAATTGGGATGCATAATAGGAATTAAGTCATAAACTATCATGCTTGAACTGTTCCCAAGATAACTAGAGATTGTGGCATGCGTATGAATTCTGAGAGGCTCGACAGCTAGCTCTGGAAGAAATACGTTATTTTTCCTGATAAGAGGCACAATAAAATGATGACCGTGCTTAAGACGCTTTTGTCTTAAATTATATTTATATTGAAAATTAGGATCAAGTTTTCTCAAGGCAAATTTAATACATCTTTTTGCAAAAGCTGTGGGCTTAAAAATCACTTTTATTACTTTATTAAAAAATTTTTTTAAGGGATTCGGTACCTCAGCAATAGTCTCGTTTTTTAAAAAAACACGGCTATGCCAATCAAAAAAGTATTTCTCTTCATCTTCATTAACAAGTTCAAAGTGATTGAATGCGAGACAGAATTTAATTAAACGAAAAGGTCTACTTTCTTTTTTACAGTCTTCACAAAACTGTCTTACAACTTTTTGTATGCCACTATGAAAATCATAGTTAATGGTATGACTTACATCAATTAAAAGTGTTTCCTTAGTTATGGCCTTAAGATGAAAATGAAATCCAATGTTATTGACTTGGTCATATTCAAACGACTCTTGAATGACCTTAAGTAAAGAGTCCATATTTTTCATATGTATAAAATGACTCATTCTTTCAATTTCATAGTCGTGCGGATACCTAGCATATAGAGCTAAGTAAATATAAATTGATTTTTCGGATACAGATAAAGAGCTCTTTAGAAGATCATTAATAAAAACACTGATATATAATGTAGAAGGTAAATTTAAAACTTCTTTGCGTATTAGATTGAATCTTTGTTGTAAATCAGTCATGCAGCACTATCGCATAAGTCCAACTTGTTGTTCTACGATTAACGCATTGAGTTGTTTTAATTTAATTACTGATTGCGTGGTCTTACGAGTACCATTAAGTTCAACCAATCTATCTAAATCAAGGCAACTTATGAAGCTTGAAGCAAATACTAATTGGGATCTTCACTTAATACTTGAAGCTCTTAATGCAGAAATATTAAAGCAGAAACAGCTGTACTCAAGTGGCTCAAATAATATTGAAGGCTTTAAGCAAAATCTTCTTCGCATTAATCAAGATGTGAAGCTTTTAGAACTAAAATTCCAACCTCGTACGGAGTTTCCCCATCGGTTTAAAAAATTTGTTCCTTTTATAAAGATTCAGAAAATGATACTTAAAATTTATTACTTTTTATTCCGTGATTTCTACGCTATGAACAACATGTCAATCCATTGGATTAAAACCATTATCCAAAATAATCTCGACCTTATCTTTTTTATCGAGGAAAAGTATAAAAATAAAAATGATTAAATCAAAAACAGCTAAGTTTATTTTACTGACTCTATTTACCTACTTGATTTGCAGTGCAATTATATTCGAAAGAATGCATCGGGCAGAGGGCCCATCTATATTTGCAGATGAAACTTCTTATTTTAATCATATTCGCACGTTTGCGACTCAAGGTACATTTAGTTCTTATCAATATGGCCCACTTTATCCGCTTGTAGCCTCCTGGGTATTTAATCCTTCAGAAGTTGTTGAAAGTTATCATCAAATTATTTATTTAAATATTTTTATTTTTTCATTGAGCTTTTTTCCTATTTTGTTGTTAGCACAAAAAATACTAAACAATAAATATCAAGCCTTAGCATTTGCCCTCATTGGCGTACTTTTGCCTTTCCACTCTTTATGTACATTTATATTGGCCGAGCCTCTTTATTACTTATTATATAATTGCTCACTGCTAGCGATCTTTTTAAGTTTTAGGTATAACAAAAAAATTATTTATCTTATAGCCGGTATCTTACTTGGTCTAAGTTTTATAACTAAGCAAGCTGCTATTGTTTTATTTATTGCAACCCTGTTAACTTCTACTTTGTTTTTCTTAAATTCAGGTAAAAAGAAAACGTATCTATTTAATACACTTCTCTGCGTGATTGGTTTTTTACTGGCTTCTGGATCACAATTGTTAAAAAATATTCATCAAAATTCAGGAGCCTTAGGAGGATACAAAAGTGCGGTAGATTCTATTTTTGTAAATTTCTTTAAACTATTTACTGAATGGCAATTTTACCAAAATTTTTTAAGCCAATTTTCTTATGTAATGCTTGGAACGTTTTTTATCTTCTTTCTGTCTTTTGTTCTATCTAATCAACAGTTTGTTAAAAAGATACGATACTGGAATGAGCTAGATATTTATAGCACTACTTTATTGATTACCTTAATTGGCGTTAGCGCTATGTCTTCTTTATTTTACAGCAGCCTAAAGAGCACATATGGGGCTGATAATTTGGCTTACTTTGCAAATGGCAGATACCTAGCCCCTCTCTTTCCTTCTATTCTTATATTAGGGTGGAAAAGACTTTTCGAACCCTTTAAGTTTGATTTTAAATCAGTTTTTGTCGTTTTATTTTTTAGCACCCTGCTCATCAGGTTCTCTCCGCTGAATTCAGCTATCGCTCTAGGTGTTACCACCGCACCTGATGTAACATACTTAAATAAACTATTTGGCCAGGGGTTTCCTCCTTGGGTAGTGAATGGTGATATTAATGAAATTTTCCCGCCCAATGCTGCTATATACTTATTTTTAGGAATGGCTCTATTTGCAATTTTAATTTATTGGCTCAATCTTAAAAAGAGAAAAAACCTCATACTTTTTATATTGGTCATTAGTGTTTTGGCTATAGGAGATGAGGTAGCGAGCAAAGCCCGAGTCTTCTCAACTCATGCCATCGTTATAAATAATATTTTTAAATTTTTGATAACTGAACGTATTGACCTAAATAATGTCTACTATACTGAGGAAGCTCCACTTTCAAACCATATTGCCGCTTTCTGGTATCTTGAGGGGGTCGGCTACCCATGGTATCAAACAAATAGAGTTACTGATAGTGGCATGGATAGCTTCATAACAGATCAAAAACAAAAACAGGCCTCATTTTGGCTCATTACTAAAAAGCATATGCAAAACCATGAGGCCGTAAGCAAAGAACAGAAGTTTAGTGACTACTTAGTCTTAAAGATGAACTTCAGACGCTGATTTCTTCTCACTCACATGAGTTAGTTTTTTTTTAGATTCAAGACTTATTAAAGGATCTATCTTTTGTAATCTAAATTTAACTAAAGCTCTGATCCAGGTTAATGGATCACCAATCATGGTAACTTTTTTACCTTCATCAAAAGAACGAGAGCGGTAGTTTACTGGAATTTCTACCGGATGATAGCCCTTACGAACTAGTTTAATTAATAATTCAAAGTCAAAATCAAAGCGGTTGCATTCAAAATTCAAACCGTAAAGGCAGTCCCTGCGAAAAACCTTGTACATCGTAAAAGGATCTTTGAGTTTTTGACGAAACAAAAAGTTAATAGCAAATGTAAAAAACTGATGTCCTAAATTAAAAAAAGCACTCGTTAATGGATCACCTTGAAAAGCTCTTAGCTTCCATGTTTTTCCGCCGTGTCGGCTCCCCAGTACAAATGAATTTCTGCCAGCAATTAATGGCTCTAGCAACACATCATAATCTTCTAGATCGTATTCATTATCAGCATCTTGAATTAAGATAAAATCACCCGTGGCCTGCTTAAGGCCCTCACGAACAGCAAAGCCTTTCCCTTTAGGAGCTTCTTGTAAAACAAGTTTTACTCTTGGGTGATCTGCATATTTTTGCACAATCTCACGAGTGCCATCTTTTGAGTTGCTCTCAACAATAACAAGCTCAATATCCAAACCCTCTATGGTTTTAACTAATAACTTTTCAAGAACTGAGGAAATCGTATTTGCTTCATTATAAGCCGGTATAACTAGCGA
>CAYMKD010000071.1:0-9542 GCA_964390435.1 uncultured Pseudobdellovibrionaceae bacterium
ACAAATAGCATAATGCATTAAACCTCACATGGAATAGTCAATCCAATAAAGTTTTTTACCTTGAAGTTTAATAAGATCTTCAAGAGTAGCCTCAGCTCCCGCTCTTTGGAAACAATGAAGTGCGACTTCAAAACATGCCTTAGCATCATCACTAGCACGATGAGCCTGTCCTTGATGAAGTTTTAAATGTTGAATTAGTATTTGAAGTTTATGTCTTGGAGCCTCTGGAATTAATTTTCTAGATAGCAAGCTCGA
This sequence comes from uncultured Pseudobdellovibrionaceae bacterium, assembly GCA_964390435.1. Lineage (GTDB taxonomy): Bacteria > Bdellovibrionota > Bdellovibrionia > Bdellovibrionales > Bdellovibrionaceae > CAYMKD01. Next base: position 256 of record CAYMKD010000071.1, read on the forward strand.
GCATAAAGCAGGATCCTCTGGTAATTTCAGTCCTGCTTTTTCAAATTCAATAGCAATAAATCCTAAATCAAAAGGAGCATGATGAGCTACAACAACACTGTGTTGAATAAAATCATAAAAATCTTTAATTTTATCTTCAACTCTAGGAGCATTAGATACCATTTCATTAGTAATTCCATGTATGCCAATAATAAAATCACTCATTAATTCTTTAGGCTTTAATAGGGTATGAAACTCTTCAATAATTTTACCCGATTGCCACTTCACAGCACCAATTTCGCAAATATCGGCAGACAAGGGATAGGCTCCACTCGTTTCAGTATCAAAAGCTACAAAGGTTAAATTCTGCCACTTTTCAGATAAATTTATCATTAAAAGCGTGTTCCAAAAAACAGATCTGTATACATAGATGTGGTGCTTACGTTTAAAGTACCTACTTGATAGGCATTTGCATCAAATTTAACTTTCATTCCAGCTAAATAATTATCTCCGTTCCACCCCGTGGTAATAAATCCTGCAAACTTTGTAGCATCATATATTCCACTTCGCTCACTTTGTTCTGTAATAATAGTTCTATCCTGGACACCAAGACCAATTTGCCCTGTCATTGAAATAAAATACTTTTGTGAAAAGATCCAAGTTTGTCCGTACCCACCACTAATGAATACACCTCGATAGTAGCCAGCTTTAAGATCTTTATTTTCACCATAGTTGGACTTTACACTCTCAGGTAAAAAAGCTTTATTACTTTGAAAACTACTCTCATTATAAGCAAATCCAACTAACCATGATCCTCCTGATTTAGTGGGCCTCGTTGCCTGCTCTAAGGCAGATAATATTGAGAAGCTATCTGAATCAAATGCATAGGTAGTCATAAAGGCTATATTTCTTGCGCGTAAATTTTTATCTTGTAGATAGGGAGCGTCCTCTTTATAGCCAGAATCTATAGAGCTTGAATTTTCTACAAAAAAACCTTGGTATTGCTGATAATTAAAGTCAAAAACAATGTCATTAAAGGGAAGGCTCAATCTATAATCTTCATAATGAGTTTCTCCTTTTAATCGCAAATCTTCAGGGCTTTGCTCAAGTGGAGTTGACATTGAAAAGCTCATAAAGTCTTCAAATGATATTGAGACCCCTGCAAGAGTCCTTGTATTTGGATTATAAATAACCTCTGTATCACTAGATTCATCTGAAAAATTTAAATCATAGTTTATAACAGCCATGAAGGGCTTAATTGTTGCAAATTTCTTTTTACTAACATCTTCTTGTATGGAAGTAGAAGTTATAGGAGTCGTAGCGGAAGCAACTACATATATAAAAGATAGGAGGAATCCCCAAATAAAAGAAGGTGATTTTTGCATAAGAGCCTTATGCCCTTAAAGCGACCTGAGTTTCAAGTTTTATTTATTCTTCTTTTTCTCGCTTATTTGTTTTACAAAACTTTCATAAATAGCCATGTCAGTTTCAGATTTGTCAAAAAGAGCCTCAATTTTTCGTGGCTTACTACCATCAGCTCGTTCCTCTTTTTGTTTAAATCGCAGTCTAATAAAGCCATTGGGAACCTGTTCAGAATCTGTATTTTTAAAATCCTGTACTTTAACTCCGCCAGTAATACTTACCGTGTCACTTCCTAAAGAGGCTTGGATTTTATTTTTCACTACATCAAGACGCTCTGAGGCAACTCTTTTTGCTAATTGTGAATCACTATAAGTTACCGACTGATTAAATAATAGAGAGTAAACACTAATTTCTGCATCTTTAAGGCCGGTGGTTAATGCCTTTATTTTTTCCATAACTTCTACAAATTTATCGTTTGGAAGTGCAACACCAGGTTGAAATAAATAGTAGTCTGGAATATCAAACTCAATTGTATCGCCATTAATGCTCACATTTTTTGCACTGTCCTGCAACTGATCAGCAATATAAGAAAGAATTACTCTTTTTGATCCTAAGTCTAATAAATTAGGATTTGCGCTAACAGGCTCCATAAATTGCTGAAGAGCTTTAAGAGGCTCATTAACTAAATCTAAAAAGAGTTTCTCTAAAGTAATCTCAACTCCATAAGTAGAAAAATTATATTCAATAATACTTGGAGTCGAAAAGTGATCTGCAACTGCCTTTTTAGTTTCGTCGTTTTGAGATAAAAGCCACATTGTTAAAAAGAAGGCCATAAGAGCCGTCATGAAGTCAGCAAGAGCCACCTTCCAGGCACCACCGTGGTGGCCAGCGCCAGCAGCGGTGATTTTTTTTATAACAATGGTGACTTCTTTTTTTGCTGCCACTAAAAATTCCTTAATTAAGCTGCTTTTTTAATATCTTTTGTAGCCTTATCCATTTCTTCAAAACTTGGGCGCTCCGTTGGAGTAATTGTACGACGAGCGTACTCAACACACACAAGTGGTGGAGCTCCTTTTTGAAGTGCAATTAAAGCTGATTTGATAACCTGTAAATAACGTCCTTCAGCTTCAATATCTGCGCCAATTTTACTAGCTGTCGGCCCAACAAGACCATAGGCGACGAAAACCCCTAGCATTGTCCCCACAAGAGCACCACCAACAAGAGCTCCAATTTTTTCTGTGCCTTCAGTTAAGTGACCCATTGTTTTAACGATACCCAAAACCGCAGCAACGATCCCAAGGCCGGGCAAGGCATCTGATACTGTTTGCACAGCATGTTGAGCATTATGCTCTTCACCGTGAGCCGCTTTAATATCAGCATCTAAAAGATCATCCACATCATACTGAGTTAAATCCGCAGATAAAGTAATTTTCATCGTGTCACACAAGAAGTGTGTTGCATGGTGATTTTTAATAAATGATGGGTAGGCTGAGAAAATTTCACTCTTCTCTGGGTTCTCAATATGTTTTTCCACAGCCTGAGGTCCATCTTTTCTGAACAACTGAAATAGCTGAAACAACATTTGCAGTAACTCCACATAATCTTGTTTTGCCGGCCCCTTACTTGTCATCGCTTTAATGGAAAGCGAAATTCCCATTTTAATGGTTTTCATTGGATTGGCCACGATGTAACCACCTAAAGCAGCTCCAAGTATAATCGGAGCCTCTTTAATTGTGCCATGAATGATTGGCGCCATATGACCACCAGCCAACAAGAAACCACCAAAAACTGTTACGAATACGACTATAATTCCGACAAATCCCATAGGTTTACCTCAAATTAAATATCGGCTTAACCTTGAAAGATATTGACCCCTAAAATTTAAACTCGACTAAAGAATGAAATTATCGCTTTTATAATAGTCGCGTGTTATGTGTTAGTAGTTGAAACCGAAAACATTATAGATATATGAAAAAAATAAGTTTATTAATTTTACTTACTGTACTTAGCTTAAGCTCGACTATAGTCGTGGCTCAAAATTTAAACGACGATCCACTTCAAGTAAAAGCCAATTTAAATGCCTATGAAATACATCCAGGTCAGGCCGTTGAGCTTGCATTAGATCTAACTTTACCAAAAGGATTTCATGCCTACGAAGATCAATTTAAAATTGAAGCCCTGGCTCCTGAAGAGCTTTTTTTTGGCAAGTATACTGTTTCTCCACTAGTGAGTTTTTACGATAAATTTTCAAAAAAACAACGAGATGGCATAGCAGAAACTGGAAAACTATTTGTTCAGTTTGACTGGCCACTTAAAACTCCCTTTGATGAGCAAAACTTAAAATTACAACTCACTTATCAAGCCTGCAGTGAAACTGTTTGTTTGTTTCCAAAAATCAAAGAAATCAGTGTTCCTGTTAAAATTTTACGTAGCTCCAATGATGAAAATAAAATTACTGGCCCCATAAGTCTCATCGACAGTACTTTTTATGAGGTTTTATCGAAGGGCCTAGGATGGACGCTACTGTTTGTATTTCTCGCAGGATTTTTAACTAGCCTTACTCCTTGTATCTTTCCTATGATTCCAATCACCCTAGCTGTTTTAGGGCGAGGATCGAGTGGACGTTCGCGTATGCAGAATTTTAGCATAAGCCTTAGCTACGTACTTGGCCTGTCAGTTACTTATTCTTTATTGGGCTTACTCGCAGCGAGCACGGGAGCTATATTTGGATCATTTTTTAATAGCCCCTTCTTTTTAACAGCTCTTGTAATTTTATTTTTTGCTTTATCTTTAAGTATGTATGGTGCATTTGAGTTGCAAACTCCTTTGTTTTTACAAAAAAGGTTGCAATCGAAATCCTCTAATAGGGGCTTATTTGGGGCTTTTTTAGCCGGACTATTTGCAGGGCTTGTAGCAAGCCCTTGTGTTGGTCCCGTTTTAGTTGGAATCTTAGCTTTTGTTGCTAAAACTCAAGACCTCTTTATGGGTTTCACTTTGCTTTTTGTTTTTTCATTAGGTCTTGGCAGCTTATTTATAATTTTAGGTCTTACTAATCATGCAAGTCGTTATTTGCCAAAATCAGGTCCTTGGCTAGAAAGTGTGAAATTCTTTTTTGGCACTATTATGCTAGCTGTTGCTTTATACTATGCTTCCATACTGTTACCAATTCGCTGGTGGCATGCCCTTACTGGCTTATGCTTAATCACTCTAGCAAGTATCTTTGGTGCATTTTTAAATGCGAATACAGCAAGACCAATTCAACTTTTAAGAAAAGGCTTAATGTTGCTATTGTTTTTTGTAGGTGTAAGCCAAGTAATATGGGCTGTATTTGATATATCTAAGTTGCAAAGCTCTTCAAATACGGAAGTCTCCTCTGCTGAAAATGAAATTCAATGGCAACCCTATCAAGACTCAATACTCAGTTTTGCACAAAAAGAACAAAAGCCTGTTGTTATAGATTTTTTTGCAGATTGGTGTGTTGCTTGCAAAGAGCTTGAAAGCAAAACATTTACATCTTCAGAAATTATTAAATTTAAAGATCAAATTATCTGGTTAAAATTTGATGCAACCAAAGACTCAAAAGAACTCGACATACTTAGAGAGAAGTACGAAATTCAAGGGCTTCCCCATGTTGTTTTTATTAACTCTAAAGGTGAATGGCAAAAAGATCTAACCTTGAATGGCTTTGAAGAGGCCGCTGATTTTAAGAAACGACTTTTAAAGATTTCTGTAAAATAAAGTAAGTTGTGAGTCTAATGCATTAGATGCTTACACTTTAGGAATATAAGCCTTGGTTTTTTTTGTCTTTATTAGTTCAATGATCTTTTCTCGACAGCCGTCTTCAAGATAGTCAAATTCAATTCCACAACCCGCTTTTTCCTCAGGTTTAGATTGAATTCGAACCCATTTAATAGTTCCTCTTCCCTCTATGGAATTTGGTATACCTGATTTAAATTTGATTGAAAAAGACACCTTTGTACCCTCTAAAATCGTATCATTTTCAGTAGCTACAAACATACCACCACTACCAAAACTAATTACTTTTCCAGTGATTGCCTGGTTTAATTCTGTTAGATTTAACTCAATAGAATTCTCTGCTGAAACCTCTGTCTGAACTTTATCTGACCATCTATCATTTTTATCTTTAACTGATCTTAAAACTGTCTCTAAAAGGTTTTTGCGATCAAATGGTTTTGAAAAAATGGCATTAACGCCTTTATTATATGCATCCTCTACACTAATATCCGCAAATCCAGTTACAAACATCACAATTGGAAGTTCAACATTGAAATCTCTAATTTTATCTAATAACTCAATTCCATCACCATTTGGCATGCGCACGTCTGTAAGAACAACATCAATTTTATTATTTTTAACAATATCTAGGGCTAAAGTGCCATTTTCTGCATCAAAAACATTAAATCCTTTTCTCTTAAAATCAAATACAATGGCTTTTCGTAAAGACTCTTCATCTTCAACAATTAGAATACTTGTATTTTTAAGATCCTTCATTAACATTTCCTCTTGCTAACAAAACGTCTTTTCTATCTTTAATTATTGCACAAACTTTACATATGGACTCATATGAATTATTAATTTTTTGTTGATTTTCAGGATCAAGACTATTTGTTTTATTTAGATTATCCATGAGAATTTCTAAAAGTAGCTTAGCTGTACCTAAAGGGCTTGAAATATCGTGCAAAAATGTTTTCTCTTCCTCATGATGCTTTTTTAAATCTGTCATTTTAAACCCACCCGGTTGTATTATCGAACAAAATTAAGACGTTCTAAATAGATCCAAAGACTAGTTAAGATAACTTAATCAAAAAGTAAGTATGATATTTAAACTCATTGTTCAAGTAATACCCTAAGCAACCGACTTAATTGCAAGTGGAAGACAAAAATAGTCTAGGAAAAAATGATCAAATGAATACCGAATATAACAGAATTATACGAATATTCGATACCTGTTTTGGTGGTTTTTCCATTTTAATTGTCATACTCTCTTTTGTTTTAGCTCTACAAGGAGAGAATAGTTGGCTGACATTTTTTTTAATGCTCAACTTTGTCATCATAAATCTTATTCTATCGCAATTTTCACTTAAATCTAAAAATTCAAAATTAATAGAAATTTTTAGAATGTTTGTGTTTAACGCTTTAAGCATCGTATTTGCCTACATATTTTCAGATGGCATATTTACTAACTACTGGCCTGGTTTTTTAATAGCGAGCTTGGGCACAGGTGTCCTCATAACCTCTTGGTCACAAACTAGAATGTGGAGTTATTTGCAAACACTATTCTGGATTGCTCTTTTAGCTTTATCTAATTTTATTATTAAGCCTAATTTAGGGTTATTTACTAGTTTAAAAATTGAGAGTTTTTTCATTATAGCAAGTTTAATTATTATGGCCTCCATTTTAATTATTCAAATTATGTGGAATTTAAATCTTACGCTAAAAAGTGAATCAGAAGCCAAAGCCCGCCTCTTTCAATCTACAAGACTCTCTACTCTAGGTGAGATGGCCGGTGGTCTTGCTCATGAAATCAATACTCCTCTTGCAACAATAAAGCTACTATCTGAACAGCTTCAAGAAATAATTTGTCAAGAGCAAGAAACCAATAAGGATTTTGTAAAAGACATCACCACAGATTTAATTAAAACTTCAGATCGTATTTCAAAAATTGTAATGAATCTAAGATCCTTTGCTCGAGATGCTAGTGAGGATTCATTAAAAATAGTAAAAGTTAAGCAACTTATTGAGGACACTTTGTCTCTTTGTCATGAGCGCTTCACAGTTAAACAAATAAATTTATCCATAGATACTATTGATCCTCAATTGAACTTCAAAGGACGAAAATCCGAAATATCACAAGTCTTGTTAAATCTATTAAACAACTCCTGCGATGCAATTTCAAATCAAGAACAGAAATGGATTAAAATAACAGTTTCAACTGATCAAGATGATTTAATTATTTCTATAATTGATAGTGGCCCTAGAATTTCAAAAGAGTTACAAGAGAAGCTTTTCCAGCCATTTTTTACAACAAAAAAAATAGGCACTGGCGGTGGTCTTGCTCTAAGTGTTTCTTTAGGAATTATTAAAAGCCATAGTGGTGAGTTAAAATTAGATACAGATTATAAAAACACTAAGTTTGACATTAGACTGCCTAGAAATCAAAGAGTTAAAAATACGACAGCAGCTTAATTTAAGGAATTATTATGAAACTGAGCACTCATTTATATGAAATAAAAAAAGGATTTGATAAATCCATAGATGAGTCGTTTGATTCAGAGCAAACTGTTTTTTTTATTTTTGGGTCCTCTGAATTTAAAAATAATATTCAGATATTTAATGATTTAAAAAAAAGATTCCCAAAATCTACATTTATTGGCTGCTCAACTTCTGGTGAGATTTTTGGAAATCGTGTTTATGATGACACCTTATCTATAGCCGTAGCTCAGTTTTCTAACACAAAAGTAAAAATAGTTAATTTACCAATTGAAAGCATGTCAAAATCTTTTGAAATTGGACAGAATCTCGCCGATCAATTTCCTAAAGAAAATTTATCAGGAATATTCTTATTATCTGACGGCTTACAAATAAACGGCAGTGAGCTTGTTAATGGCATCAACAGCAAGTTAGACTCTAAAATTATTGTAACCGGTGGCCTTGCCGGAGACGGCAGTGATTTTAAATCAACTTGGATATTAAAGGACAAGCTCCCAGCCTCAGGCTATATCTCTGCCGTAGGATTTTATGGATCTTATATTAATTTGTCTCACGGAACTCAAGGTGGTTGGGATATTTTTGGGCTCGAAAGAATTGTAACAAAATCAGAAGATAATATTCTCTATGAACTCGATGGAAAACCAGCTTTAAGTTTATATAAAGAGTATTTGGGAGAAAAAGCCCAGGGACTCCCTGCCACGGCTCTTTTATTTCCATTACAAATTCGCGATAATAAAGATGATGAAAAAAGAGTGGTTAGAACTATACTCTCTATTGATGAAAATAAGCAGGCTTTAGTTTTTGCGGGAAATATCCCCGAAGGATCCTTAGCCCAATTAATGAGAGCCAATTTTGATAGTTTAATTGAAGGAGCAAGCCAAGCAGCTCAACTCATTAATCATTTAACCCCTGGGCCTCACTTAGCACTAGCGATAAGTTGTGTTGGTCGTCGACTAGTTTTAGGAGAGCGGTTGAGGAGGAAGTTGAGGCTACTTTAGAAAAGCTTCCTGCGAATTCAAAACAAATAGGCTTTTATTCTTATGGTGAAATATCTCCACTCATTCAAGAGCAAGGCTGTGAGCTTCATAACCAAACTATGACTTTAACAACTATAAGCGAAAAAGAAAAATTATGATACACAAGCTCTTGTTAAGACAACTTAAAAAAATAGGGCTTGCTAAAGATTTGCCGCCTCAAGATAAAGATCTATGGCAGTTGTTTCTGAACAAAATAAGTAAATCTTATTCTGACTATGAACAGGAGATTTATCTCTTGGAGAGATCATTAAAAATTTCATCTGGTGAAATGCAAGAAAGATGGACTGAGTTAAATCAAGAAAAATCTAGAACAATACATGCTGCTAAATTTGCTAGCCTAGGCGAAATGGCTGGTAGTATTGCTCATGAAATCAATAATCCCATTGGAATTATCAGTATCTTTGCAAGTCAATTACAAGAACTTGCACAAGAAGATAATTTAGATAAAGAAACTTTATTAGATTTATTAAAACAAATTGAGGAAAATACCTGGAGAGCGGCTAAAATTATAAAGGGTCTTAGGGGGTTTTCTCGCGATGGCAGTATGGATCCTTTTATTTCAGTATCAATTAAAAAAATAGTCGATGATGTTCTTATTTTTTGCACGGAACGATTTAAGCAAAGTAATATCCATTTAAAAGTGAGTGAAGTAAATCAGGATTTAAAAGCTGACTGTAG
>CAYMKD010000072.1:0-9460 GCA_964390435.1 uncultured Pseudobdellovibrionaceae bacterium
ATATGCAGCTCCTAAGACTTCTCCTTGATCTTCAACTGCGCTCAGCCATAAAGAGTTTAAGTGTGAAACTTGTGGGCTTTGTGAATATATAAAATTGAGTCCAGTTCCTGTGCTGGCCGTAGCACGAGGTTTTAGCGGTTCAAGTAAAGAGCGATAACTAAAATCAAAAAGCCATGAAGGTGAACAGTCCCATGCATTGCATTGATTAAGAGCTTGCATTTTAAGTAAATTAAACTCTCGTAAATATGTTTGTGATTCATATTGTCCTATTTCAAAGCTAAATAATTCTAAATGGCTACCATTTAAAAAGCTCAAATTTTTTGACAATCGATCATGAAAGGCTGGTTGAAACTTAAGGCTAACTTCTGCGAAGTCAACGTGTTGTCTCGTACTTAATGAGATATAACTACTGTCATGACTATTCAAAGGAGAGTCTGGAGAGGTAGGCTCTTCTACTATTGGGGGTAGGTTTATTTTGGCTCGCTCTTCGTTGAGATCGTAAATAAGCCAATTCCAATATTCTGATTTATTATCTTTTTTTTGTGCTAGCCACAGGGACCAACGATCTAGAAGCCAAATTTTTTGTTGGTCTGAAAGTTGTTGGGGGAGTTTTCTTTTTTCGCGCCACTTAACAAACTCATCTCTTAAAAACTTTCTTTCTTGGTTTGAAAGTTTTTGAACTGCATTTTGCCATTGAGATTTGAGACTAGGCCTATAATGAGTTTCTTTAATTAGAGACGAGTGGCGGTCGACTATTTTAACCGTATCTATAGGAATATTCCAGAAAGAAAGTTGGGAGCTTAAATGTTCATTTGGTCGCACTAAATCAAGAAGTTTTAAAATTTGATATGAGCAATTGTCGTCTAAAAAAAAGTAATCTGAATGACTGCCATCAATTTCAACTAAATGGTCAATAATAAAATGAACTTCTTCTGGAGTAAGGTTAAGATCAAGTTCCCAAATATCGCGGCCTTCAATATGAGAATATTCATTAAGTTTCTGATGGTATGGAAGCATAGAAAATTGGCCAGGGTAGCCTCCGGTCAGACCAAGCAAGGCGTAAAGAATACCGTCACTTGAATCAGCAACAGCTGCATAATTAATTCCATAATCTAGAATTTCACGACCATTAATGTTTTTTGGGTTGTTAACTTTAAGTAATGTGTGACCAAAGCTAGAGGCTGGATTTTCTAAATAAGAACTAGCGAAAATAAGACTAATGGATTGTGCATTTAAACTATTTTTCCATTTAGCATACTCAGGACAATGAGGTTGATTTTCTTGTTTTATAAGACCCTGCTTGATTAAAAAACTTAAACGCGCAGGATAACGGCAAGCTTTGGGATGTTGTGGTTTTTGATTGAACATCTCCAGTGTACTTTTTAATTCTAATAATGAGCTTGTTGAACCCAGGCTGTTTAAGAAAAAATCTCCTCCCTTTAATGTGGATTGTGGGGAGCCAAACCAGGGTTTTTTGTAGTGTAGAAGATTTAGCCAAGTAGGATCTTTTGCAGTTCGATTTAAAATAGAAGAATCACTTTGAGTGGGTGCTGATTTTAAGTTCAACACCCACAAAAAAAGTAAACTAAATATGAGCTTGGCAGAGTTTTTGAACATCGGTGTTGTTCAAAGCTTCTTTTTGTAGATTTTGTGTTAAATCTGTCGCAGAGGTGTTGGCAGCTGGTACAATATGATTAAAAGAACTTCGTGTCATTTTGCCGAAGGCTTTTTGCCCATCATCTGTTAGACAGCCATGGAGTGCTGCCAATGTGATGAGTTTTTCGCCTTGCCCTTGAGCCATTTCACGAGTGAGTTCACTTTGATTTACTTCTACAAAGTATTGTACTTCTTTATCTGTCATCACAATTCCTGAGGCGCTGCAATTTGAAGTTCCAAATGTGATGCCAAGTGGTTGTGAAAGTAAAGTTGCATTTGTAGTAACGGCAAAGAGCTGTAAAAGCTTGCTGTTTTTTTGAATAATGACACTTCCTAAACCACAACCGGCATCAGCGGCCCAAAGTTGAGGGGTTAATAAAAGCATAGTTAGTAATTTTACATAAAAATAACGATTCATTGATTCCTCCTTGAAGTGCTAAGACTAGATAATCATCTTGGCTACGGCAAATAAATTTTAAGCTCTTTCAGGTTCCTTGACGCGAGTGAGTAAGAGGCCGCCAATAAAAAATAAAATTAATAGTGCTCCCAGGCCAGCTCTCGAATTTCCACTCACCCAGGCTCCCACGCCTACGAGAGTTGGGCCAAAAATTGAAGCAAATTTACCAACTAGATTAAAAAAGCCAAAGTATTCGCCACTAGATTCTTTTGGAACCATCTTTGCAAATAAACTTCGACTGAGTGCCTGAACACCTCCTTGTACCATGCCGATGACAGCGGCAATTAAGAAGAATTCATAAGAGGATTTCATTTGAATAGCCCAGATTACAACAAGGCAATATATAAAAAGAGCAAATAAAATAAGACGTAAGCATCCCCATTTTGAACTTAAGTATCCAAAAAGCAATGCAAAGGGAAAACCCACAAATTGCACAAGCAGCAAAGCTGAAATCATATGTGAAGCTGAAAATCCTAGAGCTAAGCCATAGTCGACAGCCATTGTAATCACTGTATAAACGCCATCAATATAAAGCCAGTAGGCAAGTAAAAATAAACTAAGACTTTTATGTTGACGCAAATGTTTTAAAGTTTGGTAAAGCTGTAAAAAACTTTGTTTAAATTGATTTGTTAAAATACTTGGTTTTTTAACTTTTGGTTCGGGCACTTTAAAAAACAGAGGCAATGAAAAGAATCCCCACCATAGACTCACAGATAGAAAAGACCATTGTACGGCTTGAGTTTGAGTGAGACCCATTTTTTCTGCATTTAAGTAAGTTAAAACATTTATTAAAAATAAAATACCACCACCTAAATAACCTAAACTATACCCGAGACTAGAGACACGATCGGTTTCGGAGCCATGAGTGATATGAGGTAGCAAAGAGTCATAAAAAACATTGCTAGCATTAAATCCTATAAGCCCTAAGCCGTAGCATATGCAGGCCATCCACCAAAAACCTTGTGGAATAAATGCCAGGAGTGTTGTACAAGAAAGGCCCAGACATAAAAAAGTGCCAAGCATAAGTTTTTTACTTGCGCGAGCGTCAGCCACAGCTCCAAGCAGAGGGGCTAGAATAGCCATTGTAATGCTGGCTATAGATATAGAAAGGCCTAGTCGTGCTGTAGTTAGTGTAGGGTCATTGCCTAAACTCCAGTACTTTTGAAAAAATAGAGGAAAAAAACCTGCCATAACAGTAGTTGCAAAGCTACTGTTTGCCCAATCGTAGAGAGCCCATGACCATTGTCGCGTTTTTTTACTTGTCATTTATGTGCCTAACGAAAATGAGGCATAAGAGTTTCAAGAATCAACTAACTTGCCAAATAAATTTTCCTGGCTGCGCGCGTTAACCAGACCTTTGTGTTCTGGGTCTACATACAAACCTTTGTTATCATTATTTATATGACACAAGCGGATCCTAAAGAGGCGGAGCGGCCTAAGCAGACTGTTGAGAACTCTCTTTTAATTATAAAATCAAATGCAAACTCTTTGGTGGCTGCTGAGAATTTTTTAAGAAATAGAAATTGGCTAGTATATAGTGCCTGGGACTTAAAGCAGGGGCTGGCTTTTTTAATTCAGCATCAACCCAAGTACATAATGATTAGTGTGGATCACCCTAATAAAAAGGTCCGTATGCTTCCTAAGTTACTAGCACAAGCATTTCCAGTGCTAGTTATTGCTTTTGCAGAAACTCAATCTGCATCCAGTAGCTCAGCTCTTCAACAAATGTCGAATTACTCTTTGTTTCCACCGGTTAGTGGTCCAGCTGTTGAAAGAATCGTATTAAAAATTAAAAAAGATTTGGAGATACAGGCTCAAAGTCAGCAGCATGGATTAGCTCATGCAGATGGAAGTGCAGCAACAAACTCAGATCAAGTAATTAGTATTAAAGGAGGAAGCGCTGGAGCTGATCAAGCTACTGGTAATAGTCTTAGTGGGGATAGTATTAGTAAGGCACGAGATGCTCTGAGTAAATTTATAAATAGCGATAGTACTGATAGTGAAGTTGGCCAAGCGGGCTTTATGGGAACTAACTCTATGGGCGGCTCAGGGGATCTTGCTAATACTTCAGGACAGAGTGGAATGAATGGCTCTACTGGCGGGCCAGCCTATATGCCAAATCAGAGTGGCGGAGGTATGGGGGCAGGCGCATCTCCCCATATGAACAGTACGCAAAATAATAATGTTGGGTCTGATTCAGTTTACCCTCCTGGGGGCAATGGTATTACTGCAAATGGCTCAAATTATACTGGGTCAGGAGCTTCTCCGACTTCTAATTCTGGATCCATTACGCGAGAGGGAGTTTCAACTAAGTCCTACGAGTATTTTAATCAAAATAGTCCTGAAAATTCTAAGACTGGTGGATCTATTACGCAGCAAGGTCCGAATAATCAAAGTTATAATGAGACTCAACAGGGTCCGAATAATCAAAGTTACAATGCAACTCAACAAGGACCGAATAATCAAAGTTACAATGAGACTCAACAAGGACCGAATAATCAAAGTTACAACGAGACTCAACAAGGACCGAGTAATCAAAGTTACAATGAGACTCAACAAGGGCCGAATAATCAAAGTCGCAGCGCTACTCAGCAAGGTACAGGAGCTGGAGGCTCTGGCAGTTACTATGATCCGGATGAACCAAGTGAGCATACGGGTAAATTTTTAAAGAAACAACGTCAACCCATTGAGTATGGTAAAGAAAAACAAAAAAGACAGGTGCGCTATACAAGCTCAGAGTATGCAAATGAAGCGCCACTAACAAAAGCAGAACAAGAAAAGCTTAATGCAGGTGAAACAAAAAATACACTTATTAGTGAGGCAACAGCAGAAGCGCTTAAGCAGTCGGCAAATATTGATGAAAATAGCAAAGAGATTATTGCGGTACAAAATACAGCAAATGTTGCTTGCATTGTTATTGAGTCGCCTCGGTTTGCTGGCTATCTTATCGCTGCTTTTGGACAGAACCAAGGCGTAGACGAAAAGTTTCTTGAAGTTGTTAAAAATCGACTTTTCCAGTTTCTAAAAGACCGTGGAGAAGATGTTGTTCAAGAAAATGGTATGAATATCAAAATTAAAGAAGTTGAGTTTGAGGGCTGGGCAATTGAGTATGCAGATTTTTTAAGAAAATCTGTGCATGAAGGTCAGGAAATGGCTATGGCTTTTTTCCCTCGTGAGGATATTAAGGCCTCAGTGAGTGAATCGGCTTCTGAACAAATGGCTGCAGTGAGTGTGAAGGATCTAAAAGCAGATGTACCATTAGAGTTTGATCTATATGTATATCTTCCTAATAATAATAAGTACATTCTCTATACGCCTAAGGGACGTACTTTTATGTCCAAGCAGAAGCAAAAGCTAGTTGAAAAAGGCGTTGATAAAATGCATATCAGAAGAGAGAGTGAACAAGATTTAAAAAAATACCGAGCTCAAAATTACCTTAATGAAAAAATTGAGGCATTTAAAACTAAGAAAAAAGAAGCCGAAGAAAGCGTAAATAAAAATAAATCTGTTGCAAAAGAGCATAATGCAGACATAAAAGCTGGTTAATTTAAAAAGTAAGCATACAGTTTAACTTCCATAGATCTAAATTAATAAACATCTCTAAATTTCCAGTTGTTTTTGTGCTCCTCGGCATAAATCTTAATTATTAATGACATCAAATATGGCACCTAGACCTTAAACTACTTTTAACTTCCCATTTTTTTTGGATACGATCAGTGCATCTCAAGGAGGGATGTATGTCTAAACAGGGAAGTCTATTAATAAGTGTATTTTTGTGGCTTATAGCTACAACCGCATCTGCAGAAGAGTTTTTAGTTAAGTATCAGCAACACTTTCGAAGTACTCAAGCAAGCCTTGCAAAAGTTGTTGGCCTTAAAGTAGTTTCTCAATATCAAGCTGGGCAATATTATAAAGTAGATATTAATGAGAGTAAAAAAACAGAGGCATTGCTCTCATTATACAAATTGCCAGAAGTTGCCTATGTTGTGCCAAACGCAAAAGTGTACGCTTTTCGAGCACCGCCAAGCGTAGAAACTCTAAAAGAACAATGGCATGTTGCTAAAGTTCGTGCTCCAGAAGCTTGGACTCGCTTGGGGAATAGAGGAAGTCGGCAAGTGACGGTGGCGGTAATTGATACAGGTGTTGATTATAATCATGAGACCCTGGCAAGAAATGCAGTGTCTGGTTATGACTTTCGTGACAATGATTCAGATCCAATGGATATTACAAGCAGTAAAAACCCTGGTCATGGGACACATTGTGCAGGCATTATTGGTGCTACAGGTTTAGTTGATGGGGGAGTTATAGGAATTAGTCCTGAAGTTTCCATTATGCCTTTAAGATTTTTAGGCTCAGATGGTTCAGGAGATTTAGATAGTGCAATTCGTGCTATTGATTATGCGATAGAAAAAAATGTACAAATTATTTCTGCCAGCTGGGGGGCTAAAATTAGTGCTTCTCAAGCAGCTCCTCTTGTTGAGGCCATCAAACGTGCTGATGATCGTGGTATTATCTTTGTTGCTGCAGCAGCAAATGATGGGGCCAACAATGATAAAGTAGATATGTACCCGGCTAATTCTGGCTTACCAAACACGATCACTGTAGCAGCTTCTGGTCCGCAAGATGAAAAACCATCGTGGTCCAATTATGGTAAAGCTAAAGTTCATGTGGCTTCCCCTGGACTTGATATCATGAGTACTTTGCCAAGTAATAAATATGGCAAACTTTCAGGCACTTCTATGGCAACACCACTTGTTGCAGGTTTAGTTGCATTATTAAAATCTGCCGATAGTTCTTTAACGGGCGCTCAAGCAAGAGCAATACTACAAACAACTGGGGCAAAAGTCTCAATAGAAACTGCGTGTCAGTGCCGTGTTGATGCCTTTGCAGCGGTTGATAAGCTTATGAAAAAAGACTTGGTGGTTGTACCTGCTGCTGTCACTCTAAAAGCCAATGAGACTGCGCAATTTGCAGGATTAAATGCGAGTGGAGCGTTGAGATATGCGGTCAGTAATGCTTCAGTTGCAAATATAAACAACTCTGGTGTGTTAACGGCTTTGGCTAAAGGAGAAACAATTGTAACAATTACAGATGGTCAAGGCAGAACGGCTCAGTCTTTAGCAGTTCGAGTAGTTGATGGTTCAAGTAGTGAGCCACCAGCAGCTGGAGATTGTCCAATTGGAGATCAGTCTATATGTGATATTATGTGTTCATTCGACCCTACATTACCTTTCTGTAAGCAATAAAATCTCTCTTTAGAGAGTTTGAAAAAACTATAGTAAATCTTATACTTAACGCGGCAGATCTCTGATCTACCGCGTTTCAATTCTAACAACTTCCTAACACAACACTAATAATTAGCTGTGCTAGTCTCTAAAGCCAATTGGAAGTAAATTAAAGATTCTTTAACCACACAACTGGAGGATTCACCTATGCGGCATTATATTCAGGCACTCGGATTAGTTTTATTATGTGTTTCTGCGAAAGCACAAAACATTATTAAGATTGATGGTTCTAGTACAGTTTTTCCAATCACAGAAGCTGTTGCTGAAGAGTTCCAAAAAAGTAAAGCAGGAAAAGTTCGTGTAACAGTTGGGATATCTGGTACTGGCGGCGGATTTAAAAAGTTTTGCCGTGGTGAGACGGATATACAAAATGCTTCTCGTCCTATTCAAGAAAGTGAAATTAAAAATTGTAAAGAAAAGAAAGTTACATTTTATGAATTACCAATTGCTTTTGATGCCATGGCTATTGTGGTAAATCCTAAAAATGATTGGTTAAAATCAATTACAGTTGAAGAGCTAAAAAAGATTTGGGCTCCTGAGGCTCAAGGTAAAATCATGAAGTGGTCGCAAATAAATCCAAAGTGGCCAGATCAAGATATTAAACTGTATGGAGCAGGGGCTGACTCTGGAACCTTTGATTACTTTACAGAGGCAATTGTTGGTAAAGCAAAATCAAGTCGTGGAGATTACACTGCAAGTGAAGATGACAACACTTTAGTGCAAGGAATATCAAAAGATCGTTATGCTTTGGGTTTTTTGCCGTTTTCATACTATGAGGAAAATAAAAAAATCCTTAAAGTGGTTGCTGTTGATGGTGGGCCAAAAGCTCCTAAAAAGAAACCTGTATTGCCATCTAAACAGACAGTTGAAGACGGAAGCTATTTCCCACTTTCTAGGCCTATATTTATTTATGTGAGTGGTGAGGCGTTTAAAAAACCTGAGCTAAAAGAGTTTACAGAGTTTTATTTAAAAAATTCTGCTGCCCTTGTGACGCAAGCTAAATATGTTCCATTACCAAGCAGAGCCTACGAAATGGCGGCGGCGCACTTGAAAAAAGGTCGCGTAGGAACTGTTTTTCAAGGCCACTCTGAAGTAGGAATAAAGATTGAAGAGCTTTTGAAAAAAGAAACTAAAATGTAAGCTAGGATTTAAAGTGAGTTACGGTGAGTTTGATGCTACAGAGTCAGTAGAGATGAAAAAAATATTAGAATTTACGGAGAGTCATAGCTCTATTAGACGTCTTCGTCGCATCAAAGAATTTTTTATTGAGTCGCTGCTTTTTTTAGCAGCGGCCTCTTCAGTTTTTGTTACAGTTGGTATTGTTTGGATTTTAGTAAGCGAATCTTTGCCCTTCTTTAAAACAGTTCCTTTAAAAGAGTTTTTTACTTCAATTGAGTGGACACCTATGTTTGCCAACCCTCAATACGGAATACTACCTTTGTTGTGCGGTACTTTTTTAACAACAGTCATTGCCTTAATTGTAGTCATCCCATTAGGGACAATTACCGCCATATTTTTAAGTGAGTATGTCGGTCACAATACACGAGAGATTTTAAAACCTATTTTAGAGCTTTTGGCCGCAGTGCCGACGGTTGTCTATGGCTACTTTGCTTTGCTTTTTGTAACTCCACTTATGCAAAAAGCATTACCTGAATTAAGTGGTTTTAATGTTCTCAGTGCTGGGTTTGTAATCGGTATCATGATCATACCCTATGTGAGTTCATTAAGTGAAGATGCCATGCGCTCAGTTCCCAGTTATTTGCGTGAAGCTTCTTATGCTATGGGGACCACTCGTTTTCAAACTTCAACTAGTGTTGTTTTACCAGCAGCATTTTCAGGTGTGACATCAGCTTATATACTTGGCATTTCAAGAGCCTTAGGTGAGACAATGGTTGTGGCCATAGCAGCCGGAATGCAGCCCAATTTTACAATTAATCCCACTGAACCAGCAGCAACAATTACAGCATTTATTGTGCAAGTGAGTTTAGGAGATTTGCCACATGGAAGTATCGGGTATCAATCTATATATGTTGCAGGCCTAACACTGTTAATTATTACGTTA
>CAYMKD010000073.1:0-6943 GCA_964390435.1 uncultured Pseudobdellovibrionaceae bacterium
CCATGTGCAAGTGCATCTAAAATAATTTCTAGATTTAAAAAGCCACTGACATAGATTACAGGTAAGTCTTGGTCAATGGCTCTAACGCCTTTGAGTAGATCTAAGCCAGTCATTTCTGGCATATTCATGTCAGTTAAAATAACATCTGGCTTAGCTTTTTTGATTTGTTCAAGGCAGTCTTTGGCTTTGTTAAAAGTTGTGCACTTTAGTCCAGCTTCACTTAGTGCGTCTGATAAAACAGCAGCGATATCCACCTCATCATCAACAACAAAGACATGGTAGCTATCATTTAATTTATTGGTTAAATCCTTTGTGGGAGCCGCTGGTTGAGGTTTTGCCTCTTGTTTTTTTTCTACTTTTGTTGCTGTAGCTTCTTGGGGGAGGTTATAGTCAAAATTAACTTCTTTAAAGTTAAGTAAATTTTTAGAGGCATCAACGGCTTGTAAAAAAAATGTGGTTTGGGCTCTACTGAGGCTTTGATTTTCTTGTAGAGCTTGAAAGGAGTTTTCAATCTTATGCATATGCTCTTGTAGTTTGGTGAGCTCAAGCATCCCCGAGGCCCCCTTAATACTGTGGAAAGCGCGAAATATAGCTTGATAGTTCGCCTTAAAGCTAGCGCCCTTTTCGACGGCAAGAAGACATTTTTCTGCTTCCTCCAGTAGCTCTTCGGCTTCTACTTTAAACTCTTGTATTTCTTCATCACTAAAATTCATTTCTGTTCCAGTATAAACTATTGGTAATGATCTGTCTCAAAAATTTAAATTTAAGGGCAAATCTAGATTTCCTAATGCCCCTTTACCGGGGATCTGGTTAATCGTCCGGACTTTTCTAACAATCTTTAATCCACTTGTTAAAAGACAATTTTAGAGACACCATTTCTAGAAATCATGCAGTTTTAGGTTAAAAGATGTCAAAGACAATTTCTGATAATGTACTATCTGAGTTTATCGCCGAGGGCGAAGAAATTCTACAAAGAGTATCTGCAAGACTCACGCAGTTCGAAGGGGGAATTGTAAGTCCAGAAGGGATTGACTCTCTTTACCGAGATGTTCATACCTTAAAAGGATCTTCACAGCTTTTTGGCTTTCAAAGCATTGGTACGGCAGCTCATGCCATTGAGGCTATTCTTGACCCTATCAGGCAGAAAAAAATTGAAATTGATGCCACGACTATAGACTTACTTTTTAAATGTCTAGATTTAATTGAGAAAATTTTAAAAGACCCTAGTAAAGATTTAGAGAAAGCGCCAGAGTTAGAAGAGGAGCTTATACAAATTCTGCCAAGACTTATGGCTCAATCTGTTAAACAGTTTAAAGCTGAAATTAGTCTTAGTCGTGATGCAATTCCAGAACAAAATGACATATTAAAAAATGTTAATGCTGAACCAGTGGCGTCGGTTGGAGGAAGTTTGAGCGAAGCTATACAACAAAACACCCCGCAAACTAATGATAAAGTAACTGAAAGTGCAATCTCAGCGACACCCTCGAGTGAAAAGTCAGCTACAGCAGAAGCTGCAAGCAAGGCAAATCCAGAAGAATCTGCGGCGGCCGCAGAATCAACAACAATCCGTGTTCAAGTTGGTTTACTAGATAAACTTATGAATTTAGTTGGAGAGATGGTTCTAGTAAGAAATCAAGTTTTGCAGCATTCTAAAAATAGCGAAGATGGTGATTATTTAGGTTTGACTCAGAGATTGGACTTAGTGACGAGCGAGTTGCAAGATAATGTTATGAAAACTAGAATGCAACCTATTGGCGGGGTTTTTAGTAAATTTCAGAGAGTAGTTAGGGACCTCGCAAGAGATTTAAATAAACAAATTGAATTGCAAATTTTTGGTGCTGAGACGGAACTAGACAAGTCATTAATTGAAGCCATTAAAGATCCTCTAACACATCTAATAAGAAATGCTTGTGATCATGGTCTAGAGACAACAGAGCAAAGAAAAGAGGCAAAAAAACCAGATCTTGGTCTGATTATGTTAAAAGCCTACCACGAAGGTGGGTATATCATTATTGAAATTGCAGATAATGGTCGGGGGGTTGATCCAGAGAAAGTCTTAAGAAAAGCTCTGGATAAAAAAATTATTAGCCCAGAGCAAGCCAACATGATGAGCTCTCAAGAAATTCAAGAGCTTATTTTTGCCCCAGGATTTTCAACTGCGGAGCAAGTCTCTTCCGTTTCGGGTCGTGGCGTAGGAATGGATGTTGTAAAAACCAATATTGAAAAAGTGGGTGGTATCGTAGAACTTAATAGTGTTCTTGGAAAAGGTACAACTATTCAGCTTAAAATTCCGCTGACTTTAGCTATTGTGCCAGCGATGATCGTAAAATTTAAAGAGCATTTTTTTGCAATTCCTCAAGTTAAGCTTCAAGAGCTTTTGCGCGTTGATATGGAGGATGACGGCCCACATATTGAAAAGCTACAAGAGCAACTTGTTTTTAGGTTAAGAGGGCAGCTTTTGCCTCTAGTAAGCATGGAATCTATTTTAGAGGAAAAACCTACAAGTGATAAAAATACGGTCTATAATATAGCTGTTTTAAATAGTGAAACAACATCTTATGGACTAATTGTTGATGAGGTATGTGACACGGCTGATATTGTTGTTAAGGCCCTTCCGCAATTTTTGAAAAAAATGAATATGTTTTCAGGAGCCACAATTATGGGTGATGGTGGGGTAGCGCTAATTGTGGATGTAAAAGGCTTTGCTGAAAAAGCTAATATTTCACAAAAATCAACAGAATCATTTCATATTCATAAAGCAAATCCCGTGAGTGCAGTCAAAGAAGTGTCACTAGAAAATAGTGAATATTTATTTTTTAAATTAAGCCAAGAAGGAATGTTTTGTATTCCCTTGGTTTTAGTTCATAGATTAGAAGAGTTTAAAATAGAAGATATTGAATACTCAGGTGATGAAAAACTAATTCAGTACCGAGATGGACTGTTACCGCTCATATCACTTAATGACTATTTAGGTGTTAAAAATAAAGATGTTGAACTTGAAGGTGGAAATACTTCAGTTGTAGTAGTTTCAAAGAGAAATCGTCTTTTTGGTTTACAAGTTAACGAGATAATAGATGTGGTTACTTGTACAAATGAGATCATCTCTTTAATTAAAGAAAAAAAGGGGATATTGGGCACAATAATGACATCTGAAAAAAATATTTCAACAGTACTAGATGCTCTTGGTATTATAGAAGATGTTATTGGTATCCCTTTAGCTTCAAAATCTGAAAGTAAGTTAGCTAAAGCTAAAGTTAGAAAGAAAATTCTTCTAGCCGAAGATACAGCTTTTTTCGTGAAACAAGTAACTAAAGTTCTAGAAAACTCAGGTTTTGATGTAACTCATGCTGAAGATGGACTTGTTGCTTTAAATTTACTTACTAGTTCAAATAAAGGGTCATTTGACTTAGTGGTTTCAGATATAGAAATGCCTAATATGAATGGCTTTGAGCTTGCTAAATCCATTAGAGATAATCCGGACTTTAAGGCGATGCCACTCGTTGCACTTACAACACGCTTTAGGGAAGTGGATCAAGAAAAAGGCAAAGAAGTTGGCTTTAATAAATATTTAGAAAAACTTAAAAGTGATGAGCTGATAGTTGCAATAGGTGAGCTAATTGGAGGCTAATTTGGAATTAACACAACTTTCTACATTTAAAGTTCAAAATAAACTTTACGGCATTGATGTTAAATTAGTGCAAGAAATCACCAAAGCTCTGCCAACAACTGCTGTTCCATTAGCACCTAATTATATTCATGGACTTATAAATTTACGGGGGCAAATTGCAACAGCGTTAGGTGTGCAAGAGTTATTTGAGCTAAAAAATGAGGCAAGTCTTGAGGAAAAAATAAATGTTGTTTGTAAATGCGATGGTCTGTTGTTGTCTTTGTTAGTGGACGAAATAGGAGATGTTGTTGAGGTAAATGAGAGCATTTTTGAAAATACACCTGAAACAGTTTCACCAAGAGTGCGACAATTTATGCTTGGAGTTTATAAAACATCAGATGATTTATTAAGTGTGATTGATATTAAAAAAATTGTAGAGTTTTTAAACAAATAATTCATGGAGGATTTATGATCGAGTTAGAGGAAGTAAGAGAAGCAAGTGGGGCTGCATTTAAAAATGTTAAAGAAGTAACATCTTTATTGGAAAATGCTCCTGTAAATGTTTTATACTGCGATTTAGATTTAATTATAAGATATGCTAATAGCAAATCTATAGAAACACTCACAAAAATTAAAGAGCATTTACCAATAAATCCAAAAGATATTATTGGTCAAAATATAGACATTTTTCATAAGAATCCTCAACATCAAAGACGCCTTTTATCTTCTGAAAAAAATCTGCCTCACCGAGCGATTATTCAAGTTGGGCCTGAAAAATTGGATTTATTAGTTGCAGCTGTTTACAATGATAAAAATAAATTTTCAGGATTAATGCTAACATGGGACATTGTTACAGAAAAACTAATTACTGAAACAAGTTTAGCACGTATTCAATCAATGGTAGAAAATATGCCTGTTAATGTTATGGCTGTGGATAAAGATCTAAAACTTGTTTACATGAATCCAAAAAGCAAAGACACTCTTAGGCAAATAGAAAAAGATTTAAAAATGCCCGTGGATCAAATGGTTGGCAGTAATATTGATTTATTTCATAAAAATCCAGACCATCAAAGAAGACTTTTAGCTAATGATAAAAATCTTCCTATTCGATCTAAAATCAAAATTGCCAATCACATAATGGATCTTCTTGTTACTGCTATTTATGATCAAAACAAAAATTACATTGGTGCTATGGCAACATGGGAGTTAATTACAGATAAAGTCCACCTGGTATCTTCACTTGAAGAAACTGCAGGGCAATTAGCGGCAGCTGCAGAAGAATTATCCGCAACAGCAACGCAATTAAATCAAAACTCAAATACTACTTCAAATCAATCGAGTATCGCTGCAGGAAACACAGAAACAGTAGCAAAAGGCGTACAGATTGTTGCAACTAATACTGAAGAAATGGTGGCTTCGATAAAAGAAATAGCACGTAATACTTCTGAGGCAGCAAACATCTCTAAGGACACTTTAAAGCGTGCTCAAGATACAAATAAAACTATTCAACAACTTGGTACTAGTTCGATTGAAGTAGGTAATGTAATTAAAGTGATTTCTTCTATTGCTCAACAAACTAATTTGCTTGCTCTAAATGCAACGATCGAGGCGGCTCGTGCTGGTGAGGCAGGTAAAGGTTTTGCTGTTGTTGCAAATGAAGTAAAAGAACTAGCCAAACAAACTGCAAAAGCAACGGAAGATATCACTAACAGAATTAACGCTATCCAGGCTGATTCAAAAGAAGCTGTTACTGCTATAACAGGCATAGGCCAAGTAATTGAAAAATTAAATTCAATCTCTGTTGCGATCGCAGCTGCAGTTGAAGAGCAAACAGCCACGGCAAATGAAGTTTCTCGTGTTGTTAAAGAATCAAATAAGGGTGTTGAGGGAATTGCTGATGTTATTAAAAATGTGAGTAATGCAGCAACTCAAAGCTCAAGTGGGGCAGCGCAAACTCTTGAAGCAGCTAAATCATTAGCTAAATTAGCTGAACAACTAAAAGGGCTTGTTAAAAGCGTACAAGTCTAATGAAAGTTCTAGTTGTTGATGATTCGATAGTTTTTCGCACCCAAATTTCTTCATCTCTTAAAGGAATTGATGGAGTTGAAGTCGTTGGCAGTGCCTCAAATGGAAAGATTGCTCTAGAAAAACTAGAGCAGCTTTCTGTTGATTTAATTACATTAGATATGGAAATGCCAGAAATGAATGGCATGGAAACTCTAAGGGAAATTAAAAAGAGAGGGCTTAAAACAAAAGTCATCATATTTTCTTCTCAAACAGTGAGGGGAGCAGAAAAAGCATTAGAGGCTTTGAGTGAAGGAGCTGATGATGTAGTTGCAAAGCCTTCAGGAGAAGAGTTAAATTTTGAAAATGCTGGAGATGCAGTACGAGCTGCTTTAATACCTAAGGTGATGCAGTTTATGAGGCCGGTAGTAACAGACGTGGCTCCCAAAATTACTCACATTGCTCCTGTAGTAAATAAAGATTTGCCAAAAATAAAACTTACTCAGTTCTCGCCAAGCATTGGTGTTATAGCATCATCTACTGGTGGGCCAACAGCTCTTGAGTCTATATTTTCAAATTTAAAGGGTCATACATTAAAAAAACCGCTTTTAATAGTGCAACACATGCCACCTGTTTTTACTCAAATCTTAGCTAAAAGATTAACAGATATTTCTGGCTTAGATGTGAGAGAAGCAAAAGATGGCGAAGCTATAGTTCCAGGTCGCGTTTACATTGCTCCTGGAGATTTTCATATGCTACTTAGAAGAGCTGATAAGGACACAATAATTCAGCTTAATCAAAATGCGCAAAGAAATTCAGTCAGGCCTGCGGCGGATTATTTATTTGAGACAGCTGCAGAACTTTTTTCAAAAAATTGTTTTGGAGTAGTGTTAACAGGTATGGGAGAAGATGGGGCCTTGGGAGCCAAGAGAGTACGACAGGCTGGTGGTGCTGTGATGATTCAGAATAAAGAATCATGTATTGTATTTGGAATGCCGGGGGCTGTATTTGCTAATAATGATTATGATGAAATAGGTGACCTTGCTCAAATATCGGAACGTGTAAAGCTATTACTAATGGGGTTATAAAATATTTATGAAAAAATATTTTGGTGAATTTTTAGTGGAAAAAGAATTAATTACTGAGCCGCAGTTGGTTGAGAGTCTTGTAGAGCAAATATCAATAATGCCACCCGTTTGTAAAATAATTTATGATAATAAGATTTTATCTGATGCTGATGTTCTTAACGCTTTTAAATACCAACAGGAAAACCAAGTGGATTTTATTTCAGCTTGTGAAAAATTAAAGTTAATGAACAATGAGGTTTCAGAA
>CAYMKD010000073.1:6953-9410 GCA_964390435.1 uncultured Pseudobdellovibrionaceae bacterium
TAAATATTCAAAAAAAATTTTTTAACGCAAAGAAAGAAAAAATAGGTAAAAAAATTGATGAAATTAGGGTGCCTCTTGGACAAATTCTTGTAAAAAAATCTTACATTGATTTAAAAAAATTAACCCACATGTTAGACGAATTTTTATCACAAACTAACTCTCAATCTAGTAATGTATCCACAGATGATAACAAGTTCACCCCAGAATTATCTGGGTTTGTGGATCAACCTGAAGTGCAGGCTCCTGAAGTTGAAACACAAGAGATTGCAACAAATGCATCGCTTTTAAGTGAAGATCAGCTTATGAATTTAAATGAAGCTTTTTCAGATGCCAATAAAAGCCAAATTGATATTCTGTTAGATCTAGCTAAAGATCAATTTGAAAAGCCAGAAAAAAAAGATGACGTTGATATACTTAATCAAATTTTAAAACCTATTTTGGTTTTGAAAGGCATGACTAATTTACTCAATTTAGGCATGATGCAAAAAGTAGCCGAGTTCATTGAGTCAAAATTATTGCATTTATCCTCAAGTACCAAAGATATGGAGCCCAGTTCTATCATAGCGCAGTTGGGCTTAATAGAGTCTGCACATACGGCTCTTTGGAAAGCATATTTAATAGTGGCAAGAGAAAAGTCTGAATCAAAATTACTCTCAGAGGGCTCATTAAAAAATGAAATAGAGCAGTTTTTAAAATCATAAGATTTCAGGAGGGGTCAATTTATGAGTAAAATTCGAATTCTTTGCATAGATGATTCAAAATCGGTTCATGCCTTTTTAAAAGATTGTGTTAAAGATATAGCTACTCAATTTGAGTCTGTTTTTAATGGTCAAGAAGCAGTTGAGCTTTTGCAAAAAAAAAATTCTGATTTTGATTTAATTTTTTTAGATTGGGAAATGCCCATAAAAGATGGACCAACCACTTTTGCTGAACTAAAGAAAATGGGTGTAAAGACACCTGTTTTTATGCTCACATCAAAAAGTAACCCAACTGATATTGTTTCAATGTTAGATGCTGGAGTTACTGATTATTTAATGAAACCTTTTACCGCAGATATTATAGTAGAAAAAATTAACACTTTGGGCTTGCAAATATGAGTCAACATTTAAAGCTGAAATTTTTTGCAGATTTTATAGAAAAAGAACTTGGTATCATTTATTCTGAAACCAACTATTTTCAACTTGAGCACAGGCTCAATAATATTACCACTCTTCTTGGATTTAAAGATTTAGAGGATCTTTATAATAAAGCTAAATCTAGCATTGATGGCCAGATGAGAGCCTTGCTACTCGATTTAGCCACTAATAATGAAACAAGTTTTTATAGGGATCAGTCTATATTTAAAGCGTTAAGTGAACATATGATACCTGAGCTTCTTAAAATTCCTGGAAAGTCGAGCTTAAATTTATGGTCAGCCGCTTCTAGTTCTGGTCAAGAGGCTTACTCTGTAACAATGGAGCTTGAGCTTTATAGAGTTGCTCACGGTGTAAATTTTAACTGGCATATGCTTGTTTCAGATGTGTCAGACACAATTTTAAAAAGAGCACAAAGCGGAGTTTATTCACAACTAGAGGTGCAGCGTGGTTTGCCTGCACGACAGCTAGTACAGTTTTTTGAGAAAGAGGGCGAGGAAAGTTGGCGAGTGAAGTCAGAACTTAGATCTCACATGGACTTTAAAAAAATAAATTTACTTCAGGATTGGGGATTAATTGGTCCTTTTGATATTGTATTTTGTAGAAATGTCTTAATTTACCAAAATGTAGATAACAAAAAAAAGGTGATAGAAAATATTTTAAAAAAATTAAATCCTGGTGGTTATTTAATTTTAGGAGCTGCTGAAAGTCTACTGGGGCTATCTGATAGTTTTGAGCAAGTTGTTTCAGGAACTGCAATTCTTTATAGAAAAAAGAATTAAAGTTTTATAATTTTAATTTCAAGACTTTCAGAGTTCACACTTATTTCTAAAATCTTGTCACCTGTATCATAAAAAAGTGGATAGTCATTTATAAACTGACTTATCAAGTGAAGAGCTGGCTCATTTGCAATATGAAAATAAGCGGTGCCATTGTCGGGCTTTATGCTTGAATATTCTGACTGTTTTAAAACTAAATTACAGATCATATTTTCCGGAGTAGACTTATACGCGCATGTAACGGAGAGGCTTTTATCTTCGTTTTTTATAACTCTTCCATAGCCGCCCGAAATACCTTCAATTGGGCCTGACATGATATTAAAGAGATTTTTTGAATCTGCTGCATTTTTAAGCAAAACAAGAACTTGCTTACCTTGAGGCATAAAAATAACTTGGTTATTTGCATAGGTATTTAAGCCAAAAATTATAAGTAATGTGAAAAGTGCAAAGGAGAATTTGGAGTAGACCATTATTAATTAGTAACATCACTTTAAGCTTATTGACAATGAAGCAGAAAAAACATTTTTGAGCCTAAGTTGGTAGAC
>CAYMKD010000074.1:0-9333 GCA_964390435.1 uncultured Pseudobdellovibrionaceae bacterium
CAATTCTTTTGCTTTTGAGGAAATTTGAAATGATTCTTTTGGTAAATCCATATCATCTGGCGGTAAATACAATCCTGGTTCAATAGTCAAACACATACCAGGTTCTAGCAAACGTGGTGATTTATCTTTTTTATTTTTATAAGTTCCAGCATCATGAACATCCATTCCAAGATAATGCCCCGAACCATGAGGATAGTATTTCATATACTGTTTAGACTCGATGATATCGCTTTTTCTTCCAGAAAATAAACCTAGATCAAGCATTACATCAGTGAGCAGTGAAACTGTTGTGTCATGCAAATCTTGATAGGGAGTTCCTGGGTGCACCATTTCAATAAGCTTTTTTTGTACAGTTAAAACCCCTTGATAAACACTCGCTTGAGCCGGAGTGAACTTTGCGCTCACTGGAAAAGTGCGAGTGATGTCAGCTGTGTAATAATTAAACTCGCCACCATAGTCGATTAATAGTAAGTCTGAGTTCTTACATATGTTTTCATTTAAATGATAATGAAGGATGGTCGCATTATCGCCTGAGGCAACAATAGCGCCATAGCCGTCACGAGCACAGCCCTTCATCATCATATGATGCAAAAGAACGGCATGCACTTGTAACTCACTCACTCCCGGACGCGTAAACCTCATCGCTGCAATATGTGCATCAGCAGAAATTTCACAAGCCTGACGAAGTTGCTCAATTTCAAAAGAAGACTTAATGACACGCATTTCGCCCAAGAGTTCGTCAGCATCAAAAACAGGCAGCAGACCAAAACCACTACGCCCTTGTTTTTTGCTTGTAGCCTGAAGAGCTGTATCAACAAGTTGATCCATTTGTGGGTTTTTGTGATGACGATAATAAACTTTTTCAACTTCTTGCAAAAGGCCCGGCGCCTCTTTTGCAAACTCACCAATTGTATAAGCCTTATCTACTTTAAAGTTTCTCTCAACGCCTTCTGGTCCAAAGCGAAAACCATTCCATGTCTCTTTTTCCCGGTCACGAGGGCGTACAAACATCGTTGTTTCTGGCGTACAACCAGGCCTAAAAAGTAAAATCGCCTCAGGCTCATCAAAACCCGTTAAGTAATATAAATTCGAATCGGGTCTATAAGCATGCTCACTATCATTACTTCGAATGTACTCTGGATGTGCCGCAACCAGGATTGCCGCACCTTGGGTTTTTTTTGCAAGCTCGGCTCGACGTTCAGAAAATATTTTTAAGTTCATTGGGGGCTGTCTCATGTTTATCCTTTTTTAAAGACCATATTTGTTTGTTAAATACTTAACGGCTCTTTGTCCAGCTTGTTGACCTTGCTTTAATAGTTCTCTCTGACTTTTTGTATTTAGTAGACTTGAGTTTACTGTGTTCACACTCACTACATAATCTACTAGTCGAAATTGCCTAACCAAAGATTGTTGCATCCAAGTCCAAGCAATACGATTTGAGGCTTCAAGTTTATTTTCTTTACCAATAGCTTGTCCACTTAACAAATGAACATAAATTATGACATTGGCTCCTTGTTTACGTAAGAACTCAGCCGCTCCTTGCAAATTTGTTGCGTCAGCAAATTGAGATCCGTTCGGTGGCCATAGTGGTGGCAAACTCATACATGAGGGCAGGACTTGAGCGGCCATTCCTCTCGTTTGCATATAACTTTGAAAGCGATTTAAATCAAAAAAAGAGCAGGCGAAGGGAACTTTAAAATCTTCAAGTTTTGTTTTCTCAAAAGCCTTTTTCAAAAAGGGTTTAATATCTTGCACACTTGATTTTTTTATTGTGGCTCCTAAAATTCCTTGCGACAAAAGCTCTTCTTCGTTGAGTTTTGAAAATTGCCATTCAACATCATAGGCTTGACCTTTTTGCGCATAGAGAGCTGCAACCATTGCGCCCCATTCAAGTCCAGCAATAGCATGAATTGAAATTTTAGACTTCATTAACTCTTGCAAGAACCCAACATGAGCATAGCTTTTAAAAGTACCTGGTCCTAAAATCAAACCAACTCTATAAGTTTGGCCATTTGCTACGGGAACTGGAGTTTGTGATGGTTCATAACTTGGCTCTTCTTCTTGGGGCACTGAGATTGACTCTTCAGTAATTGGAGCAGGAGTTGCAAATGGACCCGTTTGTGGTTGAGTTCCAGATTTACCGTCTCTTGGCTTTGTAACGATCGGCTTTGTTTGACAATTGGTTATAATAAAAAAACTAAATAAACAAAGAAGCCCCTTAAAAACCCACTTATTATTTTTCATATATTTTTTTTGCTTCATTTTATTTCCTATTTTTCTTAATCCATGGTGATAGGTCGACTTTAGTTGCTTTAGAAAAACTTTTAAGCTGTGCTGGTTTTAGTATATGAAAAGACCCTATTGAGCTTGTTAGCTCTTCTCCCTGAGAAGACAAAATAGCCGCACAAACTCGAATTCTCTTAGAACCAACCTTCTCTACATAAGCCTTTACACTTAACCATTGAAGTTGAGGAACCATCTTATGATAAAAAACCTCTATCTTCTCAGCAACCGCAGGAAAACGCGCATTCCAAGCCGCTGATCCCATAGCTTCATCAAGCACATAAGCAAGAGCCCCACCATGAGCAAAGTGAGGCGGCCCCTCAAGCAACTTGCCCAACATTACATAGCCTTGAATTTTTTTGCTTTTCTTGTGGCCATAGAGTTTTAATTGAATGCCCGCTTCTGGATATTTGGGTAAGTAGAGTTTACGATCAGCACCAATATTAAAGGGAAGCTTAAGAACTTCGCAATTTTTAGGTTGAGCTGGTTTTTTTAAAGACTTTTTCATTTTTTAATTCTCACGTTCAAAATTATAAATAACAAGCTCTTGTAAAAGTTTGTTTTTTTCTCCAAGCAATGAAAGCTTCTCTACCGCTTGTGTTGTCACAATTTGCAGCTGCTCCTTTGCTTCGGCAATTCCAAGTGAAGCTACCAAACTACAAGTCTCGAGTTTCTCTGGATTATAATCAAGAAGATCATCTTTAATTTGAAAAGCCAAGCCCACAAGCTCACCAAACTCTCTGGCTATTTGTCTTTGTGTGATTGGTATATTTGCTACTACGGCAGCTCCCTCAACAGAGGCTCTGATTAAACAGCCTGTTTTGAGCTTATGAATTTGCCAAAGCTCCTCACTGCTGGTTTTTTTTGTGGTAGCTTGCAAATCTAAAAATTGTCCAAGAGCCATGCCCGCACTTCCCGCAGCTTCAGATAAAATTTCGACTAATAAAAGTCCTACCTTTGGTTGATCTGCATAGTTTTTTGCCAAGTGAAAAAAACAATCTGTTAGCAAGGCATCTCCTGCTAGTAAAGCCGTGCTTTCGCCAAATACTTTATGGTTCGTCGGCTTTCCTCGTCTAAAATCATCATTGTCCATACATGGTAAGTCGTCATGAATTAAGGAGTAGGTGTGCACCCTCTCAACGGCTAAAGCGAAAGGGTAAATTTGTCGAGGCTGTAAGCCCAAGTGCTCTGCCATAAGAATTGAGAGCATGGGGCGAAACCTTTTACCACCCTCTTGTTTTAAAGAATAATGCATGGCTTGGGTTAAGCCTGAGCCCTCTGGAATGCTCTTTAAGTAGTCATTAAATCCAGCTAAAACAGATTGTAGCTGAGGCTTTGTGCTACTCATAAGCTTTGAGCCTATTCTTGAGCACTAAAGTTTTCACTGATAGGCTGACCTTGTTCATCAAATCCTATTAGTTTTTTTACTTTTTGTTCTGCTTCGTTGAGTTGAGCATGACATTCACGCGAAAGTTTAATGCCCTCTTCAAAAAACTTTAAAGAGTCTTCAAGAGCTAAATCACCCTTTTCCATTTTTGTAACGATCTCTTCAAGCTTTGAGAGCTTTTTCTCAAAATCCATAACCACTCCTCTTTACAAAATCACTTCTGTTACTTTGGCTTTGGCCTGCCCTTTGGCAAACTGCAAACTAATTTCATCATTTATTTTTAATTGTTCAGAACTTTTAATTAATTGTTTTTTTTGCATCACTATTGAATAACCTCTATCCACTACTTTAAGTGGACTTAAACTATCTAAGACAGCCATCTTTTCTTTTAACTGTGATTGCCATAATTTAAATCTTTGATTAGTCGCATTTTGAAGTTTCAATCCAACATAAGAAAGTTTTTGTCTTAAAATTTGTAGTTTTTCATGCGGTTCGCCAAGACGCTCTCTTAACAATTGTGTTTTCTGCTGACGATTTTGCAGTAACCGTAGCATACTTGCCTGGAGGCGCATGCTGAGCTCATCATTTCTCTGAGCATAGTCAAAGAGTTTGCGTTTAGGATCAACTAATCTCTTGTTTAAATTTTTAAGGTTTTGAATAAGTGCTTTAAGGCTTCGATCAAAACTTATCTTGAGCATGCGCTCATAGCTATTCACACGATTTAAAAGATCTGCCGCATTTTTTACCACAAGCTCTGCAGCTGCCGAAGGCGTGGGCGCTCTTAAATCAGCAACAAAATCTGCAATAGTGAAGTCCACTTCGTGGCCTACGGCTGAAATAACAGGAACAGGACTGCTGGCAATCAATCGTGCTAAAGCTTCATCATTAAAGGCCCAAAGATCTTCAATAGAACCGCCACCACGACCAATGATGATGGCGTCAATGTCTGAAATTCGCCAAGCCTTTTTAAGAGCTTCACAAATTTGCTCGGCTGAACCAGCCCCCTGAACAAGAGTTGGAACTAAGGTGACCTTCACAGACTTACAACGTCTTGTAAGCACATTAAGCATATCACGAATAGCCGCTCCTGTAGGAGAAGTCACGATAGCGATATGTCTTGGCAGTTGTGGTAAAGCGCGTTTGCGACTGGCTTCAAAAAGACCTTCGGCTTTTAGTTTTTCTTTGAGTTGTTCAAAGGCTTTTTGTAGAGCGCCGGCCCCCACAGGTTCCATCAGCTCACAAGTAATTTGGTATTGACCTCGTGGCTCAAACACTGTGAGGCGACCGCGAATAATTACTTCTAGACCATCATGAGGCTTAAATTTTAATCTCGAGTTATAACCGCGAAACATCACGCCACTGATTTGGGATTTCGCATCTTTAAGACTGAAGTAAAAATGTCCAGAGGTGTGAGCTTTAAAATTAGAAAGCTCACCTTGAACCCAAATGAGCTGAAACTGCCCTTCAAGTTGAGTGCGAATCATGTTGTTTAAAGAAGAAACAGTTAAGACATGAGGCTCTTGCTCAACACTGACTTGAGACTCAGGAGCTGGCGCTGACTTCTGGCGAGCCGCAAAGCCCATTAAGGGTAAACTTTCATCACTCATGGGAACTGAAACTACTCAATAGCTTATAGCAGAGTCAACCCGTCAAAAGGGGACTGGCACCTTTTACGTAAACGGCGCATTAGAACCAGAGATTTTGCAGAGCCCAGAGGCCTCCAACGGAGAAGGCGATTTTAGCGATAGCACGGTGGCTTTGCAACTGCCCCCACAACTCTGCAGGCAGACGTGTTTGTGCGATTTTTTCGAGATACTGACTTTCTAAAACAAAAATCATAATTGCGCCGTAGCCAAAAATAATAAAAGGTGCATAGAAATCAAGTGTCGCTATATCCATAAAAACTTATCGGTGCATTAAGTTTTTGCAACACAAGACAAAAGTATATAAGTCAATTGTCTTTTTCGTCATAATTTGGGTCGGAACCATTCTTGCAGAGGCCTTTTGAGAGCGAGTTTTAAGCGATTCGCTTTGACGAAATTCTGTAAAAACGAGTACAATAGTAAGAGTTCCAGAAGGGTAAGACTTATCGAAAAGAACCCTACAAGCAAAAGCACGGGGACTGTCTCTGACGATGGTGTGCAAGCTCAGCTCGTACTGAGAAGCCTGAAGTCGTTATTATGGTCGCCCACCTTAGAGACTTCGGGTTCTGTTTCAGAGCGCTTTCTGGGACTGTTTTTTAGCATAGAATATTGCTGAAATTTAACCTGTGCTCAAAAACAGTCGAGGATTTTAGAAAACTTAATTCTCAAAAACTATTTCGCCAAGCTTTAGGCCAGTCTAGATGATTTAGAGTTACAGCTCTTACGTCTCATTTTGATACACTAAAATTTATTGGGCACTGATATTGCTTTTCTATAAGATGTAGGGGGAGACATGATTATTTCTATTAGAGCTGCCAGTCAGCTTACATCTGTAAAATTATTGTGCATGCTTGGATTTGTGGGAAGCCTTCTCACCTTTTCCCTGAATGTTAACGCCGATCCCGCTCCTGCAGTTACCTTAGCTGACGCAGAAGCTTATTGTGCAAAAAGTGGAAATCTCAAGAATGGAGAAAAGGCCCCGGACTGCGTTGAACGAATGCTAAGGGCTGGCTCTGGCACCGCAAGCGATACGAAGGCTTGTGAATCCCAAAACGACTCTTATAAAGAAGCCATAAAAGAATTAGGTTCTAAACCACTGATTGCTATGACAAAGAATATTATAAAAACTGTGAAGACGCTTATGATAATAGCGAAAGCGAAAGTCTTCAGGCGCTTAGTGCAATCTTAGGCACAGTGGTTGGCTCCACTGAAGCGGTTTCTTCAGTAAGCGGAGGACAGACAAATAATGCAAAATGTCCTGTTATGAAATACGAAGACTGGAAAGACGAGTATGATGATACAATAAAAGAAATTGATGAGGCCAATCAAGATCTTATTGATGCTCAAAATGATTTTGCAAAAGCCAAGCAAGATACAGAGAAGCAAAAGCTAGATGCTGAAGAAACAAGTTTGACAATGCAAAAACAAGCAAGAGAACTTGAAATTGATTTAAGCGGAAGACTTCGCAAACTTAATGAGAAACTATATAATGACTTAAAAAAAGCGACAGAAAATATTTATGCTAGATGGAACAAAATTGCCGCCCTTAATGAGCAAATTACTGCAACTCAATTAGCAAAACAAAGAGACTTTAAAACGATTACCAATCGTTGTGCCAACGAAGTTGTTGCAAATATGCAAAAATATAAGTTTCAAGGATCTGGCGGCGGCTTTGGCGCTGTTATGGATAGTAATTCGGCTAATGCTGGGCTTATTAAAAAACTCTATGCTTCTTGTATGCAAGAAAGACAAAGTATTGCCGCTAGCTATAATGCAAAACTTCGAGTGCTAGAGACTCAGTTAACTTCGGCTCAAGCTGATCTTGATCTTTATGAACAAGATAAAGCCAGAATTTTAAGCGATATAGAAACTGCCAAACAAGAGGCTATTGCTAAAAAAGATTCTGATAAGCTCTATATAGCGCAGCAGTTTGATCGCTTAGCTAAAATGGTCGATAGCCTTCAGCAAGCAAGCATCCAAGCAGACACCCAGTATGGTTTGCGCACAAACGAAATTAATCAACGCTTAACTCGTTATAATGGTCAGCTTCGCGCTCTTGGCGCCTCACCTGGAGTGGGTGTGGATACAACCTACCTATCTGCTATGAGCGATCGTAATTCTGCAAAAGCAGAATATGATGACCTTGTAAGCTGCTGTAAAGACGTCAGTGGTGCTACTGATATTTGTTCTAATGGAGAACCGAAAGCATCTGCAAACAAAGGCATTCGATAACTGATCTCTTCTTTCGTCGAGGCTTAAACCATAGACAGTGTCCCAAATTTTCGCTAGAATTATTTGGGGCCTGTTGATCACCAATGTTAGAGCAAATCCGCCCTCATAGATGTGATCTTAAGCCAGAGTCGTTAATATGAAAAAACTCATCGCCTTTACAATTGCCCTCGGCCTACTTGGTATTATTGTTGCCGGTGGACTCTTTTACTACGTCTCAAGCACTTTACCGCAAATGATTAAACTCTCTGACTATGAGCCCCTACTTGTTAGTCAAGTTTATGATCGCAATGATGTTAAAGTGGGCGAATTCTTTCGCGAAAGACGCATTCTCACTCCTTATGAGCAAATCCCGCGCAATTTAGTTCTCGCATTTGTCGCCGCAGAAGATGATAAATTTTTTGAGCATGGCGGAATTAACTATATGGCTATTATGCGCGCCATGATTGCAAATTTGCGTGAAGCGAGAACTGCACAAGGTGGCTCGACCATCACCCAACAGGTTTCAAAAACTTTACTTTTAACCTCAGAAAAAACTCTGATCAGAAAAATTCGTGAAGCTCTGCTCGCTCTTCGCATGGAAGAGAATTTAACAAAAGAAGAGATCATGTACCTTTATCTTAACCAAATATATTTTGGTCAAGGTGCTCATGGGATTCAAGCAGCCGCTGAGGTTTATTTTAGAAAGCCTTTAGAAAAATTAGAAATACAAGAAATGGCTATTCTTGCAGGCCTGCCTAAGGCCCCAAGTCGCTACTCACCACTTATAAATCCAAAACGCGCTAAAGAGCGACAGGTTTATGTATTACATCGTATGGCCGAAGTGGGTTTTATCAAGCCTGAGGAGGCTGAAGCAGCAGCTAAGCTTCCAGTTAAAGTTTATCAGAAAAAAGATTACGAAGATGATGCTGCCTTTTATCTTGAGACGGTCCGCCAACTCTTAGTTAAAGAGCTTGGTGAAAACATGGTGCTTGATAAAGGACTCAAAGTTTACACAAGCTTGGATATTAAACGTCAAATTGCGGCTAAAAAATCTCTTCAATCAGGACTTCGTGATTTAGATAAAAGGCAAGGTTACCGGGGCGCTGCTCAAAACATTACCGACCCACTTGCTGTTAATGAATTTCTACTTAAAACCCGAGATCAACTTATTTCTGATAGCTCTGAGTATCGGATTATTAATCCAGATGGAACCATCGACTCTGCAGGCGAACTTAATTTACAAAGAGAGTTTCTGAATAGCAATAATCAACCAACACCGCTTCCACCTTACATAAAAATCAAAGATATTGTGCCAGGAATTGTAACCCAAGTTAACGATAACCTTGGTTATGTCAGTGTTCGCGTCGGTGAAACTCAAGGCCTAATTGATATTGACAATATGTCTTGGGCACGAAAACCAAATCCAGAAGTTTATGCTGACTACGAGCAAATTAAAAAACCATCTCTTGCCCTTAAAGTCGGCGATGTTATCTTAGCCCGTGTAATAAGTGAGCGATTTGAGTCCTCACGTTTAGATAAAATTCTGCGTGAACAAAAAGCAAAACTTAAAGACAAATACAAATCACCCGAAGGACTTTCTGATTTCAACATGTTTCTTGGGCTGGCTCTTGAACAAGAGCCCATAGCCGAAGGTTCTTTGATTTCATTTGATCAAAAAACAGGCGATGTCATTGCTCTTGTCGGTGGCTATGATTTTAAGCGCTCTGAATTTAATCGCGCTTTACAAGCCGCAAGACAAACAGGATCTTCATTTAAAGCCATTGTTTATGCTTCGGCCCTTGATAAGGG
>CAYMKD010000075.1:0-9322 GCA_964390435.1 uncultured Pseudobdellovibrionaceae bacterium
TGTGTTTTGTTTTCAGCATTTTCTTTTACAAAGTAAAACAGCTCTTCGAGGTTGGGACTTATTTCGGCAAAAGATTTTTCAACAACTGAAATCTGATACATTGACTCTAAACACTGACACAAGCTTTGGTAAAGTTGGGGAAGAGGTTGAGAGAAGTCAATTTGTGCTTTTTCATAAAAGGCTTCTGCCTTTTCCTCTAATCCTGGAAAGTAATTTTGTTGCATGTCTAAATAAGCACGTAGAGTAGCATTATAAAATGAATCAATACTGATGTTGTGGCCTCTTGCTAATTCTAAAAGAGTGCCAACAAGAGCTCGCATTTTTTTTGGTTTTTCAGCTAGTAGTTCAAAAACAGAAACAGCGGGAATGCCAAAAATATCAAAAGGGAGACCACTTAATAAGTTTTTTTCTAAGACTTGGCTTAATAATGAGAGGTCTTTTTTGAGTTTAAGAGAAATAAGGTCATCGTAATTTTCATTAAGCGCATGAGCAATGAGTTGGATCTTCTCACTTTTAGGATACTTTTTCCCCTTTTCAATTTCATTTAGATAAGAAGGGGAGAGGCTAGTTTTTTTTCCCAGTTCTTTTAGAGATAAGCCCCTATCGAGCCTAAGCCCTTTAAGCTTTAAACCAAAAATAAAGCGCAGCGTTTCTTGCTCTAAAATCACAACAGTAAAACCTCAAAAAAGTATGTAGACAAAACTTGTAGGCCTAAGCTCTGGCCCTTGTCTATCCACGCCAAAGCAAACGACAACATGCGGCATTGGCCGTCAAAATTCAAGCGAATAATATTGATTGGCGAATATTCGCTTGAATTATAGTTGATTTAATGAATAAATTTAAAAATCAGATTGGACAGATTATGGCTTTAAACACCACAGAACTACTACCAGATCGATTAAGATTACTTCTAAGAACGTTTCATTTAGAGTTCGAGGCCTCAAGGGTTGAGCTACTTAAGTTGCGTGAAGAGTGGCAGAAAAAATGGGATCAAGGACAAGTCCCACAATATATACAGAGTCACCCAGCTCAAGAATCAAACTGGAAGGTCGCACCAATTCCTCAAGACCTAATGCAAAGAAGGGTTGAGATCACAGGCCCTGTTAATAGTCCAAAGATGGTTATTAATATGCTTAATCCCACAGCAGATGGGGAAATTGCTGATATGGCGATGCTTGATTTTGAGGATTCCATGAAGCCTACTTGGGAAAACGTTCTTCAAGGTCACAATAATATTATATCGGCTCTTAAAAATGAGCTCACCTATGTAGCTGAAAACGGCAAAAGTTATAGTCTCAATAAAAACCAACAAGCTCACATTATGATTCGTGTTCGAGGTTTGCATTTAAATGAGGAAAACTTTCTAGTCGACGGAGAGCCTATCTCAGCAGGGATTTTTGACTTGGTTACATCAGCTTTTCATACAGCGTATTTATTTTTAAGAAAAAAACAAACACCCAAATACTACATTCCAAAATGTGAAAGTCATCAAGAAGCCAAATGGTGGAATAGTATTTTTCGTCGTATTGAGCTTGAGTTGGGTTTAGATCAAGGTCAAATTCGTTGTACTTTTTTAATTGAAACCTTACCAGCCGCTTTTGAGATGGAAGAAATTTTATATGAAATTCGTGAAAGAGCTTGCGGTTTAAACGGTGGTAGATGGGATAAAATTTTCTCTGATATCAAGGTTTTAAAAAATCATCCGGACCGAATTTTAGCAAATCGAAGTTATATTGATATGACAAGGCCATGGATGGAAAATTATGCCAAAAGGCTTATTAAAATTTGTCATAAACATGGAGCCTTTGCAATGGGTGGAATGTCGGCCTTCACTCCAGGCAAAGATCCTGAGACTAGATTGCAACAAACAGAAAAGGTTCGCGCTGACAAAGCCAGAGAGGCAGCTATTGGACACGACGGTTGCTGGGTCTCTCATCCTTATTTTATTGGGGTTGCAAAGGCTCAGTTTAAAAAAATAAATCAATTAGATGTTCAGCTTGAGGATTTTCCCAGTCAACCAGAATTATTACCAGAATCTATTGGACCAAAAACTCTAGATGGATTGCGCACCAATCTCCGGGTGGGAATTGCTTACCAAAAAGGTTGGAATGAGGGTCTTGGCTGCATTTCATGGGACGGTTTGATGGAGGACCTAGCAACTCTTGAAATTAGTCGTGCTCAAGTGTGGCAGTGGTTACATCATAAAGTGATTTTGGATGATGGCACAGCTGTGACTCGCGAGTTGGTATTGAAAACTTTCGATGAAGAGTATGCAAAAATTCTAGAACAAACCTCTGAGGAGGTTAAAGATCCAAGCGAGTACTTGTTTCTGCGCTCGCAATACTTAAAGGCACTCGAAGAAATTAGTCATGTGTTTTTACAGCCAGAACTTTCAAATTTTTTTACAATACAACAACAAGGAATTAAACATGAACAACAAAACAGCACCAACCGAGATCAGCATAACAACACAGTGGCAAACAGAACCACGTTGGCAGGGCATTAAACGCAACTATACCGCAAAAGATGTTTTAAAGTTATCTGGCTCAGTGAGAGTGGCGCACACGCTTGCAGATTTAGGGGCCCGAAAACTCTGGACATCGTTGCACGAACCAGAAGCCGTGCGTGCTCTAGGGGCTCTCACTGGCAATCAAGCCTTGCAACAGGTAAAAGCAGGATTAAAGGCAATTTATCTTTCTGGATGGCAAGTGGCGGCAGATGCAAACCTTTCTGGGCAAATGTATCCGGATCAAAGCTTGTATCCGGTGAACAGCGTTCCTCAAGTAGTGAAAAAAATTAACCAAACCCTTATGCGTGCAGATCAAATTCACCAATCAGAAGGGGATCATAGCATTGATTGGTTGGTGCCTATTGTGGCAGACGCTGAAGCTGGATTTGGTGGAGCTTTAAACTCATTTGAGCTTATGAAATCAATGATTGAAGCAGGAGCAGCTGGAGTTCACTTTGAAGATCAATTAGCAAGTGAGAAAAAATGTGGACACCTAGGTGGAAAAGTTCTTGTGCCTACAGCACAATTTATTAAAACGCTCACAGCAGCTCGCTTGGCAGCAGACATCAGCGATGTGCCAACAGTTTTAGTTGCGCGTACAGATGCAGATGCGGCTCGCTTAATCACAAGTGATATTGATCCAACAGATCGGCCATTTATTTCTGGAACACGCACGACCGAGGGCTTTTATCAAATTACTGGTGGAATTGACATGGCAATAGCTCGTGGCCAAGCTTATGCACCTTATGCTGATTTGATATGGTGTGAAACCTCAACACCAGATTTAAGTGAAGCTAAAAAATTTGCAGAAGGTGTTCATAAGGTTTCTCCAGGCAAGATGTTAGCTTATAACTGTTCGCCAAGTTTTAATTGGAGCAAAAAACTAGATGCTCATACTATTGCAAAATTTCAAACAGAGCTAAATGCCATGGGCTATAAATTTCAATTTGTGACTTTGGCCGGATTTCACTCCCTTAACTATTCAATGTTTAATTTAGCAAGTGGTTATAGACAAAGCGGGATGAAGGCCTATTCAGAGCTTCAAAATGCAGAGTTTGCGGCAGAGCCTCAAGGCTATACGGCAACAAAACATCAGCGCGAAGTGGGCACAGGCTATTTTGATCTAGTAAATAAGGTTGTTTCTGGCGGAGAGTCCTCAACACTTGCAATGCATGGCTCAACAGAAGAAGCGCAGTTTCATCAAGCAACATATGCTTAAACTGCATTTTTATCTTTCTAGAGTACAATTGGGCTGCGCGCAAAGCCGGCCCAAGAATCAATGAGGTTGTGAGTCATCGACAAAAGTCAGACTCCTGAGGCTTAAGAAATTTAAGAGTTGAGCCATTTCGTTATAAGATGTTATGTTTTTTTGTGCTCTCCAGTTAAGAGGGCTTAAATCAAGGCAAAAGCATGACCAAGTACGAAATTTACGAAAAAGAGCTCTTAGCAAAGCCTCAAACCTGGCTAGTAACGGGCTGTGCTGGCTTTATTGGCAGTCATTTAATTGAAAGACTACTGAATCTTAATCAAAAAGTTATCGGTGTAGACAACTTTTCAACGGGAACAAAAGAAAACTTACAAGTGGTTGAAAAGACAGTTGGACCAAACTGGGCTAAATTTACCTTTATAGAGGGTGATTTAAAACACACTGAAGTAGCACAAAAAGCAACTCAAGGGGTTGATCGGGTTTTACATCAAGCGGCTCTTGGCTCCGTACCAAGATCTATTGATAAACCACGAGACACCTTTGATTCTAATGTGCTTGCTGCATTTAACTGTCTAGAAGCTTGTCGCAATAGCAAAGTAAAAACTTTTGTATATGCGTCGAGCAGCTCCATATATGGCGATAACGAAAATTTACCTAAAAAAGAAGAAGACGTTGGTAAGCCTTTGTCGCCTTATGCCGCTTCAAAAAAAGCAGATGAAGTTTTAGCTCAATCATTTTCTCATGTTTATA
Source organism: uncultured Pseudobdellovibrionaceae bacterium (assembly GCA_964390435.1). Lineage (GTDB taxonomy): Bacteria > Bdellovibrionota > Bdellovibrionia > Bdellovibrionales > Bdellovibrionaceae > CAYMKD01. The sequence continues at coordinate 4,467 of CAYMKD010000075.1, forward strand.
ATCTTCGTACAGTGGGCCTAAGATATTTTAATGTGTTTGGTCCTAGACAAAACCCGCAGGGGCCTTACGCGGCAGTCATTCCTAAATGGCTTAACCTGGCAATTGAAGATAAAGAGCTTTTGGTTAATGGTGATGGAAGCACGAGTCGGGATTTTAGTTATATAGAAAACGTTGTTCAAGCAAATATCTTAGCCGCTATGACAGAGTCACAGGAGAGCAATGCCGTTTACAATGTGGCCTGCGGAGCTGCTACGAGTTTAAATCAAATCATTACTATGCTCGAAGAGGGTTTAAATAAAAAAATTAAAAGACAATATGGTCCCTTTAGATTGGGAGATGTCAAACATTCTCAAGCAGATATAAATCTAATCAAAAAAGAACTTGGCTATGAAACATCTATTGATGTGAACTCAGGCATGCAAAAAACAATTCAAGACAGACTTAAATAGGATTTAAAATGAAAGATTATAAGCCAGTTATCTCAATTGTAGGTTTAGGGTATGTTGGTTTGCCAGTGGCCGTAGCTTTTTCTAAAAAATTCAAGGTTATTGGTTTTGACATAAATCAAAAAAGAATTTCTGCCCTGCAAGAGTTTAATGATGTGACAGAAGAGGTTTCCTCAGAAGATCTAAAAAACAGTCATGTTCATTTTACTGCAAAGGCTGAAGATCTTAAGCAAGCAAGTTTTCATATCGTTGCCGTTCCAACGCCGATCAATCACGCTAAACAACCAGATATGTCCCTTGTGCACAGGGCAAGCGAAACTGTGGGTAAGAATTTAAAAGCTGGCGACATTGTGGTTTATGAGTCTACGGTTTATCCCGGTGCCACCGAAGAAGAATGCGTACCGATTTTAGAAAAGTTTTCTGGGCTAAAATGTGGAGCAGACTTTAAAGTGGGATACTCACCGGAGAGAATCAATCCAGGAGATAAAGAGCATAGTTTTGAGAAAATAAAAAAAGTGGTTTCTGGGCAAGATGCTGAAGCCCTCGAAAAGGTAGCTTATATTTACGGCGAAGTGGTTACGGCTGGTGTTTATCGTGCAGCTTCAATTAAAGTCGCTGAAGCTGCCAAGGTCATTGAGAACACGCAACGAGATTTAAATGTGGCCTTTGTAAATGAACTTTCAAAAATATTTCATCTCATGAATATTGATACAAAATCTGTGCTTGATGCCGCCTCAACAAAATGGAATTTTTTAAATTTCAGACCAGGACTTGTTGGTGGCCACTGTATTGGCGTTGATCCATTTTATCTTACCTACAAAGCTGAAACATTAGGCTATCATCCTGAAGTGATTTTGGCGGGACGCCGAATTAACGACAACATGGGCAAATATGTAGCACAAAATGTGATTGAGCTCCTAGTGCAACAAGGTAAAAAAGTAGGTGATACCACAGTTAATTTAGTTGGTTTAACTTTTAAAGAAGACTGTCCGGATATCAGAAACACAAGAGTGATTGATATTTATAATGAGTTAAAGCGAATGGGTCTTAATGTTGTGGTGTGTGATCCGATGGCAGATGTACATGAAGTAAAAGAAGAGTTTGGTATAGAATTAGTGTCAACTGAAAATCTTAAACCTGCCGATGTTTTGATTCTTGCAGTGAAACACAAAAAAATTACAAGTCTGCCAAAAACAACATTGAATCAATGGCTTAAAGACGCCTCTATTTTCATAGACCTTAAAGGTTTTTATGAGGCTGGACAAATTGAAGGCGCTCAAGGTAAATACTGGCGTCTATAAATCTACTGAACATATACTGAATAAATCCCAACATAATTGCGCATCACTTTTTGCGCATAGATTTTCGGTACAGGAGCATTTGAAGCTATACGACGATAGAGCTTGCTTGTACCTAAATTATAAGCAGATAAATAAAGTTGCCCTTGAGAGGGAAACTTTTTTCTTAATTGATTAATGTAAGCAGCGCCCAATCTGATATTTATTCTAGGATCATGTAGAACAGATTTGCCAGGCCAAGCTAAGCCCATTTTTTGGGCAAGCCAAGCTCCTGTTTCAGGACGAATTTGCATTAAACCAATTTCACCAACACTGCCAATGGCGTTTGGATTAAAACGACTCTCAGTTTTAATAACAGCCATTAAAAAAACAGGATCTAAATTATAGCGTCGTCCTTCATTTATAAGAGCACGAGTTATCCGTTTAGCAAGACCTTTATGCTCTACTGCAAGCTGCGAGTGAACTTGTTTAAAAATAAACCTTCTTAGGTTGCCGGGTTTTTTTTGTGCCTTACCTATAGCGCTCGACTCATAATATCTACCCATAAGCTCGCGTGCGTGCTCAAGGTTAAAGGGTTGATCCTCTAAAGGGTCGTTACTTGTAGCCTCTATACCTTCAAACTCCAGAGAGTCTTGTATAGAACTAGGTGCTTCTCTCTCTCCAGTTCGAGCTGTAAAGAGAACAGTGCCCATGATTAAGCAAACTACTAATATATTGTTTAAAACTTTTTTTAAGCCCATGCCTGTTAATAGAGCAAGCTTTGGGCCGTCGGCCCTCTCCCAAAAGCTATTAAAGGGCTAAAGAAATGTCTCATATTGAGAAAAGTGACCAGGGAGTTGCCACTAGTCTAATGGTAATTTGACATTCCAAAGGGAGACATTTTTAACCAAGATGTGTTCTTTTTAAAAGACCTAGGCCCGCGCTTTGTCACAAAATGAAACAAAAATTGTCTCTAAGTGAGACGTCTTTGCACTGAAACTCAATATAAGCAGGGCTCAGCGCCAACAGGAGGGGGCATAGATATTGAACCTGTAGCAGGGTAGGAAACTTGGACGTAAGCGGAGAATTTATGAAAACACTTATTATACATATCACAATAGCCATTTCATTGATTGCAGCTTCTATGGCTGATGCTCAAGGAACACAGCACATCTACTCTTTTAAAGAGTGGAAGAGCGAGAAAGTTCAAGAAGCTCTTGGCAAAGTAGTTAAACTTAAAACTCTGCTTGAAGTAAAAAAGCGTCGTGCTCAAGAGGCCGTTGCTGCCATGGTTTTTGGTGAAGTTTTGGGGCAAGACTCTGTGCAAACTTCGGGTCAGATTAAGCTTGCTAGTGAGGAGGCTCACCCGACTCGTAGCCCGTCCATAGAAGAAAAAGCAGGACTTGAGGAAATGCCTCTAGAGAGCTTAGAAATCGAATTATCACAAGCTCAGTTTAATTTAGAAGTTGTTAAAGATTTAAGCGTTAAAGACTACTTCATATTATATCTTTCTAAACAGGAAAATCGCCAAGAAGCTTACCGTATAGCTGCAACTAAGCTTGAGCCTTCAGAGTTAGCAGAACTTATGAGTGCCTATGAACAATCTATGCTTCGTGGGTCCGATGGAGCAGCGACCAAGGTGGCCCTTGCTTCTGACGAAAAGTCTAATTTTATCAAATAGATAGACGTTTTTTACAAATTATTTCCTAGCCAGGCCCCAGAGAGGGCCTTTTTTATTATGCAAAAAAGTAAGCACTTACCTTGACAGCCAAAGGCTACGGACCATATTGATGGCGTTCAATTAACAACAGTATTCGCTTAAATACTATTAATAGGAGGTTCTCATGGCAAAAGTTGGAGTGCGTCCATTGCACGACAGAATTCTTGTTCGTCGCATGGCTGAAGAAGAAAAAACCGCAGGTGGCTTATTTATTCCTGATACAGCTAAAGAAAAACCACAACGTGGTGAAATCATTGCCACTGGTAAAGGTCGTGTTACTGAAGATGGTAAAACTCTTCCGCTAGAAGTCAAAATTGGCGATAAAATTCTTTTTGGCAAATACTCTGGAACAGAACTTAAACTTGATGGCCAAGAGCTTCTCATGATGCGTGAAGAAGACATTCTCGGCGTTCTTAACTAACTTAAAAATAAATTAACAGGAGATAAATATGTCTAAAGAATTACGTTTTTCAGAAGAGGCTCGCACTTCAATTCTCAGAGGTGTTAACGTGCTTGCAAATGCAGTGAAAGTAACTTTGGGACCTAAAGGTCGCAATGTTGTTATCGAAAAATCTTTTGGTGCACCACTTATCACTAAAGACGGTGTGACAGTTGCAAAAGAAGTTGAACTTGAAAACAAGTTTGAAAACATGGGCGCACAGATGGTTAAAGAAGTTGCTAGCAAAACAAATGATGATGCTGGTGATGGAACAACAACTGCAACAGTTTTAGCTCAAGCTATTTTCCGTGAAGGAGCTAAAATTGTAACTGCTGGTCACAACCCAATGGCTCTTAAAAGAGGTATTGATAAAGCTGTAGATATCGTTCGCTCTGAACTTAAAACACTTTCTAAGCCAGTAAAAGGTTCTAACGAAGTGGCTCAAGTAGGAACTATTTCTGCTAATAATGACCCTGAAATTGGTAAAATGCTTTCTGAAGCTATGGATGAAGTAGGTCGTGAAGGTGTTATCACAATCGAAGAGAGCAAAACTGCAAAAACAGAAGTTACTGTTGTTGAAGGTATGCAATTTGATCGTGGTTACCTTTCTCCATATTTCATTACAAATGCTGAACGTATGGAAGCTGTTTTAGAAAACGCTTACGTTCTAGTTTACGATAAAAAAATCTCTTCAATGAAAGATCTTATTTCTGTTCTTGAAGGTGTAGCTAAAGCAGGTCGTCCACTTTTAATCATTGCTGAAGATATCGAAGGCGAAGCTCTTGCAACTCTTGTTGTAAATAAACTACGTGGCACACTTCAAGTAACTGCTGTAAAAGCTCCTGGATTTGGCGATCGTCGTAAAGCCATGCTTGAAGACATTGCAATTCTAACTGGTGCAAAAGTAATCAGTGAAGATCTTGGAATGAAGCTTGAGCAAACAACTGTTGCTGATCTTGGTGTTGCAAAACGTA
>CAYMKD010000076.1:0-8340 GCA_964390435.1 uncultured Pseudobdellovibrionaceae bacterium
ATCTAAAATAAGATAAAAAATTCACACCTTTTTATAAGAAGGTTTTAAGAATAAGTGGCTTAATAGCCGGCTTGTGTGCAGAAACTGTGAAACTAGATTGCAGAAGTTTTTCACAGGGTTTAATTGCGGCCGAGCTCTCTGCAAATATTGTAAAGATAGGTTCATTTTTTTCTACTAGATCACCTATTTTTTTATGAACTTCAATGCCCGTAGAGGGATCAACCGTATCAGAGACCTGAGCCCGCCCGGCTCGCAAATGAATAGCCGCTACGCCAATAGACTCTGTGTTGAAACTTTCAATGTATCCAGAATTTTCAGAGAGAATCTGTTTAAGTGGTTTTGGTTTTGGTAGGCGAGAGAGGTCTCCGCCCTGCGCTTCACAGAGTTGAGTGAACTTTTTAAGAGCTTCACCAGATTGTAAAAGCTCTTTGGCAAGTGCATAACCCTTCTCTGGGCTAGGGCTTTTGCCACCAAGGCAAATCATGTGAGCAGAAAGCCATAGGCTTAACTCAGTAGTATCTTCATATAAGTTTTGTCCCGTGGCAGACCGCTTGGTTTTTCCGCCCATGATTTCAAGGCACTCGCGAACCTCTAGAGCGTTTCCAACAAAGGCTCCCAGTGTTTGGTCCATGTTAGTGATGAGGGCAGAAACCTTTTTGCCGCTCGCTTGGCCAATTTTAATCAGATTAAGCGCAAGCTCCTCAGCAAGCTCAGGAGTTTTCATAAAAGCCCCATTGCCGCATTTAACATCTAGTACGAGAGCATCAATGCCCTCAGCAAGTTTTTTTGACATAATACTGGCACAGATTAAAGGAAAACTCTCAATAGTAGCTGTGACATCTCTTAAGGCATAGATTTTTTTATCAGCCGGGCAGATTTCTTTGGTTTGACCAATGAAGCAAACGCCAATTTCTTTTATTTGTTTTTCAAAAGTGACCAAATCAAGCTGAGTATTAAAGCCAGGAATACTCTCAAGTTTATCAAGAGTGCCTCCGGTATGCCCAAGTCCACGTCCTGAGATCATGGGTACGGGGATTCCCGCCGCAGCTACAATAGCACCCAAAATAAGACTAGTTTTATCTCCCACTCCACCTGTGCTGTGCTTATCTACCTTTATGCCTTGTACAGAACTTAAATCTACAACGGCACCTGAATGAAGCATGGCTTGAGTTAAATGATGGGTTTCCTCTGTACTTAAGCGATTAAAAAAAACAGCCATTAACCAGGCTGACATTTGATAATCTGGTAAAGAGCCACTTGTATAGCTAGAGATTAAAAAATAAATTTCCTCTTTGCTGAGTTTTATTTTGTTGCGTGTTTTTTTGATGAGCTCTGCAGGTAAAAGCATCAATAGCCCGTACTTCCAGTTTTACCACTAACAATGGAAACACTGCTGCTTAGCCCAAGTCGATTGGCTCCAGCTTCAATAAGGCTTTTTGCTTGCAAGAAGCTGCGAATTCCGCCACTGGCTTTAACTCCAACATTGGGGCCGACTGTCTCTCTCATAAGTTGAATGTCTGCAACAGTGGCGCCTCCTGGTCCAAAACCAGTAGAGGTCTTAACAAAATGGGCGCCAGCGTTTACAGAAAGTTGGCAAGCAAGAAGCTTTTCATCATAAGTTAATAGGCCGGTTTCAATGATAACCTTCACAACCTTATCTTTTGCAGCAGCAACGACCTGATGAATATCGTTTTCTACGGTCTCAAGTTGTCGCTTTTTTAAAGAGCCAACATCAATAACCATATCAATCTCACTGGCTCCTGAGTTGATGCAAAATTTTGTTTCACAGGATTTCACTTCTGTAGCTTGGGCGCCTAAAGGAAAGCCAACTACAGCCGCAATCTTAACAGCGCTATTTTGTAAGAGTTCTTTAGCTAGAGGGATCCAGCGAGAGTTTAGGCAAACGGCATAAAAACCATACTTTAAAGCTTCTTGACAAAGAAGCTTTACCTGATCGCTTGTGGCATCAGCTTTTAAGAGCGTGTGGTCAATAAAAGGAGCTAAATCCAAAGGTTTTTCAATTTTTATGACCGGTTTCATATGTCCTCGCAAAAATTTTCTTGAAAATAACAATCACAACGACCAATGTCAAAATATGGTCTGTTGGCATATATGGGTTTCTGGAATTGTACAAGGGGTTGGTTACAGGCGTTTTGCTCAAAAGGCGGCTGTATTAAATCAAGTTGTAGGTTGGGCAAAAAACCGTACTGATGGCAGAGTTGAGATATTGGCGGTTGCACAGAGCGATAATTTAGATCGTTTTGTAGCCATGCTTAAGCAGGGACCAAATCTTGCTGAGGTAAGTGCTGTTCATTTTGACGAACAAGCTTTGCCTGAAAAGAAGCCAATAAGTTTTGAGGTATTGTAAATTAGCAAGGATAGGAAGTAAAAATGAAGAGACGGAGCTTTCAAGTTTTAATGGCAATCATATTTGTAATATCCTCACGAGTTCAAGCACAAGAAAGCAGCTCTACTAGCAGCAGCACTCGTCATCAAGTTGCAACCATTATATATTCAGGTCTTGCGGGGGCGGTGCTTGGGCTCAGCACACTTAGTTTTTATGAAGAACCACAAAAAAATCTTAATAACATTAGCATGGGGTTTGCTTTAGGACTTATTGTTGGCACAGCCTATGTTACATATAAGGCAACACAGAACTATGTTGTGACGCCACCTACGCAGTTAGAAAAAAGATATTTTGCATACTCAACTTTTCCTGAAAAAAGTCTAACTAAAGCGACGGCCCCTGTGTGGGTTCAAAGTTGGAGTTTTTAAGCAGCACTTGAGCTGCCCTCAGACTCACTTTTACCTAAAAACTGATTGGCTTCATTGCGTGCAACTAAGCCCTTTCTTACGAGGTCTTCAATATATTTTTCAAATAAAACCATACCCATTTTGTGGCCAGTTTGAATGGCAGAGGCAATTTGATGGATCTTCCCTTCGCGGATTAGGTTGGCAATGGCTTTCGTGTTACGCATGACTTCGTAAGCAGCAACTCGCCCCTGTCCATCAGCTCTAGTGAAAAGAGTCTGTGCGATAACTCCACGTAAACTGTCTGAGAGCATGGTGCGAACCTGAGCTTGTTGTCCCTCAGGAAATACGTCAATAATACGGTCAATTGTTTTTGCAGCACTGTTGGTGTGAAGAGTGCCAAAAACTAAGTGTCCTGTTTCGGCAGCTGTCAGCGCCAAAGAAATGGTTTCTAAGTCACGCAACTCTCCAACCAAGAGAACATCTGGATCTTCCCGCAGAGCCGACCTTAAAGCATTAGCGAAAGACTTTGTATGACTTCCAACTTCTCTTTGATTGATAAGGCTTTTATGGTTTTGATGTACGAACTCGATTGGATCTTCAACAGTCACAATATGAGCGTCACGTGTTGTATTAATATGATGAATAAGGGCCGCAAGAGTTGTTGATTTACCAGATCCCGTTGGGCCAGTGACTAAGACAAGGCCCTTGTCGACATTAATTAGATCTAAAATTGCCGGAGGAAGATTGAGCTCTTGAGCCGTTTTAATTTTTTCTGGAATAACACGAAATACAGCTCCTAAGCCTTTGCGTTGCATAAAAATATTACAGCGAAAGCGCCCCAGACCCTCTATTGAATAGGCAAAATCAAGCTCCCATTTTTCAATAAAGTGCTTCTTTTGTTTTTCACTAAGGATTTCAAAAATCAATGCCTGACAATCTTGATTGCTCAGAGCTCTGTAGTTAAGTGGCTGCATAGCGCCGTGCAGGCGCAAATAAGGAGGAGCTCCACTTGTTACGTGAAGATCAGATGCGCCGCTTTCTACTAAAGTTTTAAATAAATCATCAATGCTTGCCATGAATTCCTCTAAAAGCTTATCGGCAAAACAGTGCGGGGGATTGAGCTTGATTTGGGACTTAAAGTGGACAAGCTGGACTAAAGCTCGTATCATCCTGAGCAATCAATAAGGCTTCAAGCCTAGGAGGTCGTTTGCAGGCTGAAATTTTAATCAATGTACGCCCCCAAGAAACACGTGTTGCTTATATCGAGGGTGGTGTGCTGACGGATTTAAAAATTGAGCGCAAAACTTCACCAACTTTGGTCGGAAGCATTCATCGCGGTAAAGTGACGCGTGTTCTCCCAGGTATGCAGGCGGCTTTTGTGGATATCGGAATGGAGAAAGCTGCCTTTTTATATGTTGGTGATATCCGCGAAGACTTTGATTCAGAAGAACCAGAGATCAAAGGTGGTTTAAGCGATGAAGATGAGGACATTATTGCTCCACCACCTCCTCAAGTACCCATTCAAAACCTATTGCGAGAAGGTCAATATATTTTAGTACAAGTGGCAAAAGATCCTATTGGTACTAAAGGAGCCAGAATCACAACCCACATTTCTTTGCCGGGTCGATTTGTGGTGTATATGCCCTTTATGCATCACTTTGGTATTTCACGTCGTATTGAATCTGAAGAAGAAAGAGAGCGTCTTAAAAAAGTTGTACAAAAAATTAATCCTGCAGGCGGCGTGATTGTGCGAACAGCTGGAGAGGGAGCAACTGAAGAGAGCTTAAAAGCAGATATTGAGTATTTAGACAGAATGGCCCAAGAGGTTTCTAAAAATTACGAGAAAAAGAAAACCACAGGATTAATTCATGCTGAAATGGATGTTGAGCTTAGAGCACTTAGAGACTTATTTAGTGAGCAGGTCACTGCAATTTATGTAGATGATGAAGAGGTTCATAAAAGAGTTACCAAGTTTGCGGCTCAGCTCATGCCAAAACATAAGCCTAACGTCACTTACTACAGCGAGCGTAAACCCTTGTTTGATTTGTATGAAATCGATATGGAAATTTCTCGTTCTATGGATCGCAAGGTTTGGCTTAAATCAGGTGGCTATATCGTCATTGATGAAGCAGAAGCTTTAGTCGTGATTGATGTTAATACCGGTCGTTACGTTGGAAAAAAAGATCTAGAGGATACGATTTTAAAGACCAATCTTGAGGCAGTTCGAGAGATTGCCCACCAGCTGCGAATTCGCAACTGTGGCGGTATTGTTATAATTGACTTTATCGATATGGAGAAAGATTCCCACCGGGAAAAAGTTCTTTCAGCATTGGCGGAAGATTTACAAAAAGATCGCGCCCGAACGAATATTATATCTATGTCTTCTTTGGGGCTTGTTGAAATGACAAGAAAGAGGACTCGCCCAAGTCTTATTAAAACCCTTTGCGAGCCCTGCACATATTGCGAAGGGCATGGCTACATTAAACGAAAATCCACAGTGGCTAATGAAATTTTTAGAGAGCTTGAGAGAGAAACTCTACTCCTTGATAATAAAAAAGGGGGTATTGTAGTTCACTGCCATAGTGATTTAGTTGACTGGATTTACGAGGTAGAAAATGAAACCCTGGAGTTTCATGAAAAACGACTTAAGCGCTCGATCGCCTTTAAAATTGAGCCTCAATACCATATAGAACAGTATGAAATTTTTTATCATTAAGGTGCTCAGATACTAAATACAGGGCAATACAGCGCATTATCCACGCTTAATAGCGAGTTTAAGCAGTTTTCCACGGCTTTTTCCACAATAGGACAAAAGATGCCAGGTACCTTTTGTCCTACGCGGCGCGCACACTTAAAAAGTCGCATTTAGCAGATTCTTAAGAGATCCTGCATAATTATTGACAAGACTTCTGCGCCGTGGCACTAACACGAGGCTTATTCTGAAGAATTTGGAGGTTCAATTATGTACGCCATTATTCGTACCGGCGGTAAACAATATAAAGTGCAAGCGGGCGATTTAGTTCGAGTTGAAAAACTTGAGCAAGAGCTGGGCAGCGAATTTGATTTAACAGAAGTTCTTTTTGTTGGTGGAGACAAAACCTATATCGGCGAACCTCTTTTAAAAAATGCAAAAGTAACAGTAGTTGTAACTCGCCAAGAAAAAAGCCCTAAAGTAATCATTTTCAAAAAGAAACGTCGTCAAGGCTATCGTCGTCTTAAAGGACACAGACAACTTTACACAGAGCTTTTTATTAAAGCGATTACTTCTCCAGAAGGACAAACAAGTAAGACAGACGAAGCTGCCCCAGTAGTGAGTCTTTCTGAAAGACGTGAAGAGCGTTTGGCTGCACAAAAAGCAGAAAAAGAATCACGAAGAACAGCAAATAAAAAAGCAGCTGCTGCTGGAGAAGCTCCAGTAGCAAAAGCTAAAAAGAAAGCTCCTGCTAAAAAGGCAGCAGCAAAAAAAGCGACAGCTAAAAAAACTGTGGCAAAAAAGAAAACAACAGTAAAAAAGAAAACGGCTAAGAAGGCCAAAAAGTAAGGCGAGGTAAAACATGGCATCGAAAAAAGCGGGCGGTAGTACCAAGAACGGACGCGATTCACAGAGTAAACGCTTAGGTGTTAAGCGATTTGGTGGTCAATTAGTAAAACCAGGAACAATTATTGTTCGTCAGCGTGGAACAGTTTTTCAAACAGGTAACAATGTTTGCTTAGGACGTGATTTCACAATTTATTCTTTAATTGAAGGCTTAGTAAAGTTTGAGCGTTACAGTAAACAAAAATTTAAAATTAGCGTTTATCCTAAATCGGCTTAAATGCATTAACTGCGTGTCTTTTGCGGCATTGGCAAAAACACAAAAGAAATATTAACAACAAAAAGAGCCGTTAGGCTCTTTTTGTTTTTTGGGCGAAGAATGAAATTTATAGATCAGGTCAACATTGTGATTGCATCTGGCCATGGCGGTCCAGGAAGCGTGAGCTTTCGTCGAGAAGCTTTTGCGCCGCGCGGAGGGCCTGATGGAGGCAATGGTGGTAAAGGTGGAGATCTTATTTTAAAAGTAGAGCCTCATCTAAACTCACTAGTTGATTTTAAAAGAAACAAAAAATATGCAGCAGCTAATGGTCAACCTGGAGCGGGCGCTCTTATGAGTGGTTCAGATGGAGAAGACTTGGTTTTACGAGTACCAGAGGGAACTCTTGTGCGTAATCTAGAAGGACAAATCCTTGTTGATATGACTCATGTGAAAGAGTTCCTAATGCTTAAAGGTGGCCGTGGCGGTAAAGGAAATGAATTTTTTAAAACAAGTGTAAATCAAGCACCCGAACACTCTCAACCAGGAGAAAGAGGAGAAGAACTTGAGATTACGCTTGAGCTCAAGCTCATTGCAGATGTTGGTATTATTGGCTTTCCCAATGCAGGTAAATCCACACTGATTTCTAGATTATCAGCAGCAAAACCTAAAATTGCCGACTACCCATTTACCACACTCATCCCCAATCTAGGAGTTGTTCGTGTTGGCGAGTTTCGCTCATTTGTTATGGCAGACATTCCGGGACTTATTAAAGGAGCCCATCAAGGCACAGGGCTTGGTGTTCAGTTTTTACGCCATGTGGAGAGAACAAGAGCCTTTATTCATTTAGTGGATGTTTCTGGCTTAACGGGTCGAGATCCTATCGATGATTATAAAGATATAAACTACGAACTTGAGCAGTATGATAAACAGAACCAGAGCAAAGAGGGCTTTGTGCCTTTATCTGGGCGCACTCAAATTGTAGTATTAAATAAAATTGATACCCTACGTGAAGAGCAAATTAATATTCTTAAAGGACGATTTAAAAAAGAAACTAAAGCAGAGCCACTTTTAATTTCTGCAGCTACGGGCAAGGGTTTGCCAGAACTATCGATAAAAGTAGGGCAATTTGTATTTAAAGAGGAAGACATATGAGAATTGGTTTATTTGGTGGAAGTTTTAATCCACCTCACTTAGGACATTTAAAAAGCTTAGAAACTGTTTTAAAAAAACTTGGTTTTGATCAAATTAGCATTATTCCAAATGCGCAAAACCCCTTAAAAATGCCAACAGACGGCCCTACACCAGAGCAAAGACTTGAAATGGTGCGCTTAGCAATTACAGGTTATGGTTCACAACTGGTCGTTGATGATCAAGAGATAGCTCGCGGTGGTTTAAGTTACACAATAAATACGATTCGCGAATATCGAAAAAATAATAAAGCTGAAGATCTTTTTTTAATTATGGGAATAGATGCTTTTCATGATTTTACTTCTTGGAAAGACTGGCAAGAAATCATTAAAGAAGTTAATTTAGTGGTAACAACTCGTCCGGGGGGAGATCTTCCACAAGACGTAGAAGACTTGCCTGCGCAACTACAAAGCCAGGTAGAGGAATTTGATTTTAATTTTGTGCAACTTAAAACAGAGCGCAACATTCAGTTTGTTACGCTTAAAGATGTAGATATATCTGCAACAGAGGTGCGCAAGCAACTTAGAGCGGGTCGATATCCAGAAAAAGATCTGCCCCTAGCTGTTGAAAACTACATTCGTGAACAAAAACTATATCAACCACT
>CAYMKD010000076.1:8350-9284 GCA_964390435.1 uncultured Pseudobdellovibrionaceae bacterium
ATTTTGTTTTCACGTAAAGGGATTTTAGTTCGTGCCTATGATTTGCGTGCTATCAGTGCCCCCACAGAGTTCACGGTTATTGCCTCTGGAACAAGCACTCGTCATGCTTCTGCAATGGCAGAACAAGTGATCTCGCTTGTAAAGCAAGAGTACGGTGTTTTACCACAAAGTATTGAGGGAATTGATGAGGGCCGTTGGGTGCTTCTTGATTATGGATCATTAATTGTCCATGTGTTTTATGATTTTGTAAGAAATGAATATGCACTTGAGAAACTTTGGAAAGATGGAGTGGACTTGGGTCTTAAAGACCCAGATGAAATAAAAAAGTCGTGAAGATTACACTTCTAAGTATTCAGTCTAAAAAAGAGCCATGGTTTGAAGAGGTCACGAAGCTTTACTGTAAAAAATTAAACCCCTTTTGTGAGTTTGAAATTGTACATCTTAAATCTTCAAAATCAGAACGTTCTGAAGCTCAAAAAAAAATTCAAGAAGAGAGTCAAAATATTTTAAAAAAAATCAATGCAAATGACTATGTTGTATTGCTTGATGAGAGTGGTGTTAGTTTAAGCTCAGAGCAATTTGCTAAACGACTACAGCAGTGGCAGGATACTGGCAGCAAAAAAGTTGTCTTTGTTGTTGGCGGCGCCTTTGGTGTCAGCGAAGAGCTAAAAAAGAGAGCTCAAACAAATTTAAGTTTATCAAAGATGGTTTACAATCATCTTGTGGCCCAAGCGGTGTGCATGGAGCAAATCTATCGCGCCTTTTCTATTAACAAGGGGCTTCCCTATCATAATTCGTAGTCCGGATTCGAAAGAGATAGAATAGGGTTGCTCTTTGTTTAAATATTAAGAGTGAGTATTGCATTTAAGAGCAACATGTTAAAAAGTTATAAAATCGAAAGATGTTTTAGTTTGTGTGGACATTGCTCATCGTT
>CAYMKD010000077.1:0-9235 GCA_964390435.1 uncultured Pseudobdellovibrionaceae bacterium
CGTGCACATCCATGACTTTCATGCCACAATCATGCATCTGCTGGGTTTCGACCACTGTTTTTCAGCGTTAAATCAACCGCAGCTCCGGCTTGATCCGCAGCAGACTCTGCATATATTAAAAGCTTCTCAGCTTTTAAATCTGCCACTCTTTGAGTCACTGCAAGCACCGGAATCCTTAACACTTCTTCAGCACCTTGGTAAAATTTAATCCAGCCATCTAACTCAGTAAAAGTCTCAGGCATATTTTTTAAATCGATAACAAAACTAAGCTTCAGTTCACTGCTCACTTTTGCCGCTACAGAAAGTGCCCCTTGCATCTCTGCTTTAATGGCAGGGCTCCCCTCAAACTTCACTGTTAAATCAAGACTCTCATCAGTGATATTTTTTAAGGTTAAGCTTTTGCGTAACATTTTTTGTTCAGCCACAGTGACTTCTCCAAGAGAAAGAGACACTGGCTGACTTATCACTTTTGCTTGAACGGCATTGAGCACTTGCACACGCCCTGAACCTTGACGAGAAACTGGATACCTCTTCCCTCCTGGAGCTGAGATTGTTTTTGCAGTCCCCATAGCTAGAGATTTTAATTCACGAGTGCTAAGATCTTTATGACTTTGCATAAGCAAAGCCATAACACCTGCCATATGAGGAGCCGCCATTGAGGTTCCAGAGAATTTAACCCCCTCTTTTCCAGCACCCATTTTAGCCGAAATCACTTGCGCTCCAGGAGCTGCAATTTCTGGCTTAATAAGAGCGTCTAAAGAGCGAGGACCTTTTGACGAAAAGCCCGTAATACTATCGATAAGCTCTGGCTTTTCAATGCGTTGATCTGTGAAGAAATCAACTCCCGCCTGCTGACCTTTAGCTAAAAAAGCTTTTAATGTATCCCCTAAATCCTTTTTAATCATAATGGCTGGGATATCAAACTCTCCATCTCCACCCATTGCCAAAGGCTCACCATCTACATTGTTAACGACAACAACACCAATAGCGCCTGCTTCGGCAGCACGAGCAATTTTCTCTGAAAAATTCACGGCACCTCTGTCGATTAAAGCCACATTGCCTGAAAGTTGCTGCTTTAACTCTTCAGAAAACTTTTTATGAGCAAGGCCAGCATAAACAAGAGAACCCGCCAGTGGACCAGTTTCAGAAATAGGTTTTGTCATTGAACTCTCAATAGCTTCAACTAAAATGTCACTATTCTCTGGCGTACTAAATCGAACTGCACGAAACTTCCAGTTGTGGTCGCTATTATCAACAGAAGCTGCAACAGAAATAGCATCTTCTGAAACACCTGGAGCCCCAACGATATAATCATTATCCCCAGAGTTACCCGCAGAGGCGACAACTACAGTTCCGCCATTAACTAGGTTTTTCATCGCCAACGAATAAAGAATATGAGCATTGCCATACTCACTTCCTAAAGAAAGATTCACCACGTTGAGTTGATCGTCCAAATTTAAATCATTATTAGGGTCTGCCGCATACTCTAAAGCAGCAATCACAACAAAATCCGAAGTTGAACCATCTTTTCCAAAAACTTTAATTGCATAAAGAGAAGCCTCTGGTGCCACTCCACTATATGTATTTATAGCATCACCAATCCCTGCCACGGTCCCAGCTACGTGAGTTCCATGGCCTGCTTCATCAAGAGGATTCATATCAGGTTTTGGCAAACGGCGAGAGGGTTCATCGGAAGCCGAGTCATAATCTGTTCCAACAAGATCAATCCCACCAACAACTTTTTGATTTGGAAAAGCAGCATTTGGCAAATCAGGATTAATAGCTTCATAGGCTTCTTTGGTCCCAGTGCCTAACATCATCGCATGAGTGTAATCAATCCCGGTATCGATGATCCCAACGCGCATTCCCTGACCACGAATTCCCATACCATGCACAAGAGGTGCACCTATGAACTTCACAGAATTTTTTTCTGAAAGAGGCATTGAGCCTGGTGCAAGTCCTTGCACAATAGGACGATCAAAATTTCCTGATCTCTCAAGAAAAGCGATATTATGAAGATCTTTAATTTTATCCACAGCCTCAAGAGGACCTGTAATGGCAAGACCATTCATGACATATCGGTAACGATAGATAATCTGAATTTCACTTGAGATGGCTTGTAGGCCTGCAATGGTCGCCTGCTGTTCTTTCGCAATTCTTTTCGCAAGCTCTATATCTACTTTGCCTTTTTCTTTATGAGTGCTTTCAAAAAGAGCTGGCTCAGAGAGTTTAATTATTGCCACAAAGCGAGTTTCATTTTGCGGGCGAGTGCTCACAATTTGTGCTGTATCTTTTAGAAAAGATAAAATCGGCGAAGATTGCTGCGCACTACAACCAACTAAACTGACACCAGCTATTAGCCACGCCAGTACGAATCTCAACTTGGATCTCAAAATAGACATCTCCTGCTCCTTTTTATAATGACTCAAGACTAAAGTAGGGCCTTTTTGACCCTAAACCCTTATCCAGGCAAGTGAATTGCACAGAAGGTGCCAGGTAAAGGCTGCTCTTCAGGTTTTTTGTAAATGCTACGCATAAAAAATATAGGCTTTAAAACCCATGGTACAAATTTTATGAATTTAATTTCTCTGAAAATAAGGCTTTATGACAACTCAAAACACTTTTACTTCCGTAGCGAAAGTGCCTGCTCAGTTCAAAATGAGTTCCAATAAATTTTTAATAAATTATTTATTTTTTGAAAGACTCTTTAAAAAAAATGACCAGATTACCTGGTCACTTGAGATAATGAATTTTTATATGCTTTAGAATTATCAAATTACAGTTATCTGCTTTGAGATTGAGACTCCTTTTTTGCAGCTTCAGCTGCAGAAATGATTCCAGAAGATATTTGCTGGATAACTTCCTTTTTGGCCTTAAGAGCTTCGGCTTTAATATATTTTTCTAATATTTCTATATTCTCGTCATTACATGCTTTTCCTTCAAGGCCTGCGGCCTTTAAGACCTCTTCACGCATAATTTCTTTTTTTTGCGAATATTTAACCGCATTTTCAGAGCCTTTCACGCAAACTTCTAATTTTGCAGCTTGTCCATCTATGTTTGAGTCGAATTGAATATTTTTTATATAGTCAAATTCTTTACTAAACTTATCAAAGTGCGATTGAATATAGAGTTCTTTTAAACAAGAAATTTCATTGTCGTTCAAAAGTTTGTCTATGTTATAAATAATATAGCTACCTGGAAGCATAATTGCACCACATGACAAACTACTTAACTGAAGAAGTATAAACGATGTGCCGTCCAGTAAAACATCGCCCATTCCTACGGTAGCTACAGCCATTGCTTCGTTAATAGCAGCGAGAGCTTCGTCTGTTGCCTCGGCCGCATAAGCCTCATTTACAAATAGATTAATCCAACCATAAGAAGGTTTTGTATAAGCTAAAAATATCTTTTTAAAGACCTGGTCCGCACTCGTCGACTTTGTAAATCGTAAAATCTGCCCCGTTGAGGTTTTATAGCTTCCATCTTTATTTACAACAAGCGAGTATTTGCTCCACTTAAGTTCATTGCCTGAGATTTTGGGTGCTTTTAGTGGAGTAGTTAAACTCACTTTTTGCTTTTTTAAAAAACTCTCAATAGATTTTTTGCTCTCTAAATTTAATAAACCCCATTCATGTATCCCATTTAAGTAGGCTCCGATATTTTTGTATAACCCAACATGGTTTGCACTTAAAGCCATAGCATTTTTAGGCTCTTTAAAAAATTTCTGTATGGCCTCAGCACTTGCTTTTGAGTTTGTTTTTTTAGCCTTTGCATTTGCTTGAGTTGCAAATGTATTTGAAAAACTCACGCTTATTAATAAAGCCAAAAACAATCTGCTTATTTTTAAAAATCTCACAAAAACCTCCACATAAAATATCTCTCTTTTAGTCTATCAAATATGTTTATTAGGTTATAGGATTATTGGATTATTGGATTATTGGATTATTGGATTACTTCTAGACCAATGTAAGAGCCAGAAACTAGCTTTACACTTCTCTTAAAACTGTCTCAGCCTCTTCGCTTAAAGAAACGGCCTTATACATAAGAGCTTCCATTTCTTTAATACTTTTTTTAATCATTTTTTTATCTTTGAGTCTTTCAATTAAAGAATCTGGAGCAAAACTTAAAGTCTGAAAAACTTCTAGAACTTTCGATACTGGCTCGGCCAACTCTCTGCGAATACTTGGTGGCGCTTGATCCATCAATTTATTAAACTCAACTGCAGCACCACCCAAGCCCGAAACTTCTCCAATAGTGAAGTACACAATATTTGTGACCTCAGTGCCCACTTGTCGATAATTTTCTTTATCAAGGGCTGAGTAAACTTTCTTAAAGCGCTTTTCTACTTGAGCTTTTAAACTCCGACGTTTTTGTCCCCAGCCAAGCTCTCGCCGCAAATTAAAATATAAGAAAATAAACATAGCTAAATAACAAAAAGTCCAAAGTCCATAGCGCCACTCTGGATTTAACCTCTGACGAGGAGACCAGTTAACAAGAATATCCGGTAGGACATCTGCCTTTGGAGTTTGCACCGGCGCCACTTGACCTGAGTCCACACGATCTGAAGGCAAAGCTTTAGCTCCATCACTTGGCAGAATTTGCAGCGTGATGGGTTCGGTAGATTTTTGAGTGTATTTACCTGCTGCAGGATTGAACATTCCAAAGCTAATTGCAGGAATTTTTAATTCGCCGGCCTGACGAGGGATTAACAGAACTTCAAATTGTTTAAAACTTCGGCCATTTTTAAAAAACTTAGACTCTTGTTTTGTATCATAGAGTTCAACTGTATTAGGCCACTCGACCGGAGGCATATCTATCATTTTCGCATTGCCTTCACCATCAACACGAATTTTAAGCACAAATGGTTGGTCTGCTTTTAAGTTTTGCCCTTCAACTTGAGCCGTTACATTAAACTCCCCCACGGCTCCAGAAAAATCTCTAGGACGTCCATCTGTTGGCAAAGGCTGCACATTAATTTTTACTTTCTCACTACTGCGAGTAAATGTGTAAGGCTTACCAAAGCCAAAGGCACCAAATGCACTTGTCGGAAGCCTGATAACACAACGAACTTTGTACTCATCGATATAAGAAGTTCCAGGTTTAATTGGAAAGAGCGCATGTGCTGCAAGCAAAGCTTTTTTATAAACCACTCCATTAATCACTTCTTGTTGAAAACTCAGTGCTGGAGCTGGCTCGATGTCTTCTTTCCAAAAGCCTCTTAAATCTGGAAATTTAAGACGGTCTAGTTGCTCTAAAGCTCCACGTACATACAGGTACCAATTCACATTAATCTGTTCACCTTCATATACATCTGTTTTATCTACTTCGACTTGTATAAAAAAAGCCTCATTGAGATTTTTAGGTTGGCTACGAAAATTAGGTTCAGCTTGTTTTCGTCTTTGCAAAAGTTGATTAAATAGCTCTTCAGCTTCATCCAGCGGAGCCGCTCCGCCGCCTGGAATAGCCGGCTGAGCCATTGAGCCCTGCGGTCCAACCACTATTTGAATTTCTTTAGTGTTATAAATCTTGCCATCAACATTGACTTCAAAAGGAGGGATCGTAAATGTTCCTTGGCGCTCAGCCTCAAGACTATAATTAAAAGAGTTTTGTCTGCTAAAAGCCATTCCCTGAGGAGTAGATTGCAAGCGAGTGCTGCTTGAAGTCCAAGCATTGAGTAGTTTAAAACCATCAAGCTGAGGCATTTTAGGCTCTTGCCCCTCAACTGAATCTTCAGAGATAATAGAAACTGTTAAGTTAAGTGTGTCTCCAACGGCCATTTCATTGCGGTCCACAGTTGACTGCACTACCACATTTGCAAAACTCACCGAGCTCATCAGAGAGATGAAAAAAAACTGCAACAAGAAGCTCAATGAGCTCCAATGTCTATTACCAGTCTTTATCACGTGATTGCTCCTTAGGTTGATCTTTACGGTTATACTGCTCTCTAATTTTTTGCTCCTGTTGCTTTAATTCTTCAAATATTTTTTTAACGTCTGACTCACTGAGCTGTTCGCTTTTAAACTTTTTTGGCTGCTTTTTCTGCTCATACTTTTTATCTTGCTCTTGTTTTTTGTCTTTGTCGTCTTGACCTTCATTTTCTTTCTGATCTTTTTGGTCTTTTTGATCTTTCTGATCCTTTTGGTCCTGATCTTTTTTATCTTGGTCGCTTTGTCCGCCACCCTCTTGCTGCTGCATCAACATTTCAATATTTGTTTTAACCTCTTTAGATTCAGGGTCGATTTCTAAGGCTCTTTGATAAGTATTTAAAGCTTCATTAATTTTTTTATCTTTAGCTAAGAGTTGAGCTTGATTAAAAAGAGCCATAAATTTAACTGCATTATCTTGAGCGTATTTTTCTGCCGCTTGATAACTTTGCAGCGCCTTTTCATTTTGCCCCTGGCCCTCAAAAGTAAGACCTAAATTTAAATGAAGTTCTGCTGCAAAAGGCACTTCGGCTAAAGCTTGTACCAGTTTCTCATAAGCCGCAGAAAAGTTATTATCAACTAAATCTTTAGCTGCTTCTTTATTGAGTTGATAAGCTTTAGCACTAAAACTCTGAGCCTGAGCGTTTGAAGCAAAAAATAATAAATTAATTATTATAAAAAATAAATAATTCTTCATGCTGGAGGCACCTCAAAACGACCCCGCCACAAACGAAATTGTCGACGTCTATCCGCTAATAAGAGCTCTAAAAAAGCTAAAATCAATCCGATTGTTAGAAAGATTTGAAATCTCTCTTCATATTGAGTTGCAATGCTAGATGAGAAATCTGTTTTTTCTAATTTATTTATATCTTCAGCCAAAAGTTTAACGTGATTGCCACCAAAAGTTGCATGATAAAAACTTCCTTGCCCAGCCTGAGCTAATTTTTTTAACTCCTCTCCCGTTGTTCGCGTTGTAACAATTTGTCCACTTTTATCTTTACGATAACCACGCAAATAACCAGTGCCATCACGATCCGGAATGGGAGCTCCTTTTTCTGTTCCAAAAGCCATAGTAAAAATATGAGTTCCTTCCTTTACTAAGTCTTCAGAAATTTTTAAAGCATTGGGTTCTTGATCCTCCCCATCTGAGGCGATCAGTATCACTCTTGTCACCCGGTTGGTTTCATCGCCGTCCACTCCGCCTCGCTTAAAGGCATCTTTAGCTTCAAGTAATGCTTTTTCTATCACAGTTCCTTGAGAGCTCACCGTATCCACACTTAAAGACTCGATAAACATTTTTAAAGCAGAGGCATCTGTTGTAATCGGGCTCACCAGTGCCGCAGAACCAGCAAAGGCTATTAACCCCACTTTGTTGCCAGGCATTTGATCAATAAGTTTCATGAGTTCGCTTTTTGCAAACTCCAAACGATTGGGCTTAACATCCTCTGCCAACATGCTATTAGACACATCGACAGCAATCATCATTTCAACACCTTGACTCTTAATTTCTTGCTGACTTTCACCAAGCTGCGGCTGGGCTAATGCTATAATGAAAAACACGATAGCACCGAGCTCGAGCCATAATTTTAATTTTCTTTTAGATAGTGAGACCGAAGCTGTTAAATAAGGTGTGAGCTTTTCTCCAAGATGTGTAGCAATTTTTTGTTTGGCTTTTTTATTCATATAGCGAGCCAAAATAAAAATAACTGGCACCAACCATAAAAAATGTAAATACTGAGGATTGGCGAATCTAAACATTAAGGAGTCCTCCTTAACCAGCTTCTACCTAAAAGACTTGAGAGTAAGTATAAAATAACAGCAATCAATAAATAACCCGGGAACATCTCAGCATATTTAGTGTATTTATTTACATCAATTTTAGTTCTTTCGAGTTTATCAATTTCAGAAAAGAATTCTTGTAACTTATTACCATCTGTTGCTCGGTAGTACTTACCACCTGTTTCATTGGCCATTCGTTGCAGAAGATCCACATTCACTGAACTGTAAAATGGCTGATAACGTTTCACTCGATTACCAAATGGATCGGTTGTTATAATCGGTATTTTAGTTTCTCCATCACGACCAATACCAATACTATAGATTTTAATGCCATAACCTTTAGCAACATCTAAGCCAGTTTCTGGATCAATAGTTCCGCTATTGTTTTCACCATCCGTTAAAAAGATCATCACTCTATTTTTAGCAGTTGAATCTTTTAATCTTGCAACACCGTTAGCAAGAGCTACACCAAGAGCTGTACCCATTTTTATGTTTCTTGACGAATCTGTTTCTTGCACAACCTTTAATAAAGTTTCGTAATCTAAGGTTGGCGGAATTCTCGTAAAAGACTCTCCAGAGAAAACTAAAAATCCAATACGATCCGAAGTTCTACCTTTAATAAATCGCTCAATGGTTTCTTTCGCCGCGTCCATACGATTTTTAAATGGCGGCATATCCTCAATGATCATACTATCTGAGATATCAAGCACAATCATAATATCGATGCCCTCAACATTGCGTTTAACTAATTCATCAACACGTTGAGGCCTTGCCAAAGCAATGATGGCAAAAATAAGAGCCAATACCTTTAAAACCAGTGGCAACCATAAGAAATAAGTTTTCAAACTGGGTGTTACTTGCCTAAAGGCCGCCACTTGACTGAACTGAATGGTTGGTGTGCGCTGCTTTTTTTGCCAAAAAATCCAAGCAACTAACAAGGCCAATGGGATCAATACAAAAAGAGCTACCCAAGAATGCCAAATCATTTTTTGCCAGCCTTAGGTTTTAGTTTAAATATATTATCAGTGAGCTTTTGAATGAGACCGCAGAGTTGAATAATGTCTTTAGCTAATAGCGCTTTATTGGTACGCACGGCTTTTTTTAGCTCATGCAGAACTTGTCTGAGTTGTTTTTCTATTTCTTGATAAAGCTCTGAGTTCTTTTTTCTGATCTCTCTTAAAATAAGTCGATCTTCCCAATCAAAAGCCGGAACTGTAAACTCACGAATTAGGTAAATCCTAAAAGACTCATTAAGTTCTTTAATGACCGCTTGAGCTTCTTCTGATGTGGCCTCCCCGGTTGTGAAAAGTGCATTCTGCCTTTGCATTTGTCTCAATCTTTGACTGAGTTGAAAAAATGGAGTTTGTGGAGAATCATAAGATTTTAAACTCTCAAAAAGTCGTCTTTTTTGTCGGTACCTGCGTGCTCTAATAAGAGTCCAAAGTAATAATAAAACAACAAGGCTTAAGCCTGAAATCCAAACCCATGCTGGACTTGACAGGTAAGCTGGACCGAAAGGGCCAAATGGTTTT
>CAYMKD010000078.1:0-9155 GCA_964390435.1 uncultured Pseudobdellovibrionaceae bacterium
AGCTTACGACTCTCCACTTCTTTTAAAAGCTTTAGTACTTCAAGATTTATTTTTCGCTCGTCAAGAACGAGATTTTTTAATTTAAAAACTAAATCGTCATTGGATAATTTTTTTAATAAATTCATATTTTTGCCTCTCATATATTTTAAAAGGATCTCTCATGTTTTTTATTTTATCTTTTTGAATTAAAGAAAATGTAACATGACTTTTAAAATGAAGTTTTTAAAGATTTGAAGTTTTAAAAGTGCATTTTAAAAAACTCTTTTAAGCCTGTTTTTTTTCGCAATAACAGCCTCAACATTGAGTTACTTAAAAGGGTTTTAGGTGCAACCAGGAGATTGAAAGTTGACTTACTAAAAGGGAGATTAGAGATCTAAAAACCAGGTCAAGAATATTTTTAAATTTAAATAATAATTGCAATGCATTATTAATTTACTAAATCACACATAATTAAAATCCACTACAACACATTTCTGAGTTAATAAATCAAACATGGCTGAAATTAAGTACTTTATATACAATGTAATATTGATCTGAAATTATCATTGTTAATACTCTGATAGAGTTTAGGAAAACTTTTAAGATTTAAAAAAGCAGCGGTGGAAACACCTTTATTATAGTGCACTTCAATACTAGGTTCAAATATATTGAGTCTATTAGCATTAGCATTAACAAACAGCAGAAACGATAGTACTAAAAATAATTCTCACTCATCCCTTTTTATTAGATGATAACCAAATTTAGTTCTCACCACACCAGAGATCTCACCAGGTTTTAAAGCTTCTGCAGCCTCAGCAAAATCAGGGTCAAGCCTGCGCAAATCTATTTCTCCCAAAGAGCCACTTTGTTGAGCAGAGGAGCACTGAGAAAACTTTTGTGCTAACTGCCCGAAATTGGCCCCTTCCTTTAATTTTTTTAAAAGGTCCTCAGTTTCAAATTTATGCTGGGTTAAAATATGACTTAAGCGCAACTTCATTTAAATTCTCAATCTAAAATCATAAATTTCTCTATCTAAAAACTAAGAACCAGGACTTACTTTTTTAAAAACCTCGAGACTCGCTCTTTTAAAAACAGAACTCACTCTTTTAAAAACCAAGAGTCGCCTTTTTGAAAAATCATTTTATATGTTTGTTCCGTTCGCGCATCTGGCTTTAATTGCATCCTTTGAGCCGTCAAACTAATGGCATCTGAAGCATTGAATCTAAAATCCTTTTCTTTCCCAGGCCCAAGCTTATTGATAATCATTAAAACATTTTGCCTTACCATTAACGGCACTGTTTTAACTTTAACTTCGGCTGTAGCTGTACTTCCGGTGACACTAACACTCTCCACTTCAAACTCAGTCTTACCCATAACTGCAGCTACATAATTTGTTCTTAAAACATCTTTGCCTTCGACCATATCAGCTGCTTCTTTTTTTAGATCAATGGTGAATTTACTTTCTGCAGACTCTAGAGCAAGACTTTTAACCTTAGATTCATTTGAGCAAGCCCCAAATACAAAAACTGTCAAAGTAAGTAATGATAAGTATGTTAGGTTTTTCATGTATTTAAGTGTAACTAAGTTTTATTCAAAATCAAAGCTGAAACTTCCCATCGCCTTTTGATGAGTCCAGCTCGGTAGAAATCTAGTTAAAATTCTTCCTTTTTGAAAGCTCTATTTCACAAGGAGGTTGCAATACCTCAGGCTTAAGTTTACCTTGTGGCCATGGCTGTTTTAATATCTGCATTTAAAATTTCTAAATCCTTTGGTTCACAAAATCTATTTAAAAACCTCTCATTTGCTATAGAAAGTGGCCAAAGAATAGGCCTTATTGGCCCCAATGGGGCTGGCAAATCCACTTTACTACAAATTTTAAGTAAATTTCAGTCCCCTGATCAAGGGGAGCTCAGTTTTGCTAATAATCTTCGCATTGGCTATCTCAATCAAAATCCTGTTTTTAAAGAAAATAAAACCGTTTTTATGACTATTGCTGAAACTAATGAAGATGCCTACGATCCAGATAATTTAAGTCTTACACAAGAACTGATTTCAAAACTCAACCTAGAAAACCCTGAGGCCGTTAGTGATCGTCTCGTCAATGAACTTTCCGGAGGCTGGCGAAAAAGGGTTGCTCTTGCCTGCGAACTTGTTAAAAGACCTAATCTCTTATTACTTGATGAACCTACAAACCATCTAGATCTACCAAGCATTCTGTGGCTAGAAGAGTTTTTACAAAAATCAGCGGATCTTGCTGTCCTAACAGTAACTCATGATCGATTATTTTTACAGAATACGAGTGAGCTTATTTTTGATTTAGATCGTCGAAATGTCGATGGTCTTATAAAATTTAAAGGCAGTTATGCTGAGTTTTTAACTTTTAAAGAAGCTCAAATGGATGCGCAAAAAAACTTAGAAGCTACTAAAAAGAACACTCTTCGTCGCGAAACAGAATGGTTAAGGCGCGGAGCCAAAGCTCGGCAGACCAAACAAAAAGCCCGTATTGAGAGAGCTGGTGAGCTTTCTCAAGAAGTAAGTGAAATTAGCGAACGTAACTTAGACAGAAGAGTCCAGATTGACTTTGGAGATAATGAGAGAAGTCCTAAAAAAATGATCGAAGTTAAAAACATCAGCAAAAAAATTGGCGATCGTTATTTATTTAATAATTTATCTATTTTAGTCGGCCCCAAAAGTCGCATAGGTCTTTTAGGCCCCAATGGCTGTGGAAAATCAACACTCATACGAACTCTTCTTGGCTTACAAGAGCCAGACTCCGGCAGTGTTTTTATTGCAGAGCAAGTCGGCATTTCTTATTTTGAACAACAAAAAGAAAGTCTTGATCCCAATATTAGCTTATTAAAATCAGTTTGCCCCGAAGGAGATTATGTTCACCTACAAGGACAAGCTATTTTTGCTAGATCTTATTTAGCCAAATTTCATTTTAGAGCGGATCAAATGGACTTACCTGTAGGCAAACTCTCTGGTGGCGAGCAAAGTCGCGTTCTCATTGCAAAGCTCATGTTAAATAGTGAATCTATATTAGTGCTTGATGAGCCCACTAATGATTTAGATATTGCCACACTCGATGTTCTCCAAGATGCTCTTATGCAATTTAATGGCGCTGTTATATTAGTAACCCATGATCGCTACTTTATGGACCAAGTAGCCAATCAAATTTATGCCTTTACTGATAATGAAGGTGAATTATTAAAATTTGCCGACTTCTTTCAGTGGCAGGAATGGTATGACACTAAAAAATCTAATAAAAATAAATCCACACCCACCAAAAGTGCTTCTACAGAGATAGCGCCTGAACCCAGCAAAACTGCAAAAAACCGACTCAGTTATAAAGAGCAACGAGAACTTGATCAAATGGAAGATGTCATTTCTAAAGAAGAAACCAAAGCTTCAGATATTGAACAACAACTCACTTTAAAAGAAAATCTAACTAACCACACTAAGCTCTCAGAGCTCAGCCATGAGCTTGAGAAACAAAAGGCTAAAATCAATAAGCTGTATGCTCGCTGGGAAGAGTTACAAGCTAAAAACTGATTTCAAACTATTCATTAATTTTTTGCTGATAATAATCCCAAGAGCCTTCAGTAACGATTAAATGGTGTTTATCAAGATGAAAAACCTTCGTGGTGATTTGTTTTAAAAAGTGTCGATCGTGACTTACAATCATCACTGTACCCGGAAAGTTTTTAATCGCATCTAGCAAGACTTCGCGGGATTGAATATCCAAGTGATTTGTCGGCTCATCCAGTACAAGTAAATTAACAGGTTTTGCTAAAATCCCAGCTAAAACCACACGACTTTTTTCGCCACCAGAGAGAATCGAAATTTTTTTATCAACCTCATCACCGGAAAATTTAAAAGCTCCTAGTAAATTTCTTACTGTACCGATATTAGCTGTGGGCATCTGACTATGGACTTCCTCAAGTACTGTAGAATTAGAATCCAGCACATCAAGTGAGTTTTGACTAAAATAGCCCATCTCAATACTTGCCCCGACAGTGACTTGCCCTTCAGTTGGTTGTGTTTGACCCGAAATAATTTTTAAAAGAGTCGACTTCCCAGCCCCATTCACTCCAACAACAGCCACTCGATCAAGCCTTTTTACAAGCGCATTGGCTCCGCTAAAAACATTGACCTTCTTACCCTCAGGCGTCGTCCACACTTTTGCTAAGTTTTCAATTTTTACGACCTCATCTCCCCCTCGAGGCGGAACTGGCCAATCAAATTTGATTGTTTTTTCTTCTAGCGGGATTTCAATTCGGTCAATTTTTTCTAGTTTTTTTACACGCGACTGCACTTGAGCTGCATGAGAAGCGCGCGCTGCAAATCTTGCAATAAACTCTTCTTCTTTAGCCAGCATCTCATCTTGTCTTTTAGCTGCCGCAATCAATTGCTCTTTTCTGATTTCTTTTTCTTTTTCATAAAAATCATAGTTGCCAGAGTAAACTGTGATAGTCTGATTAGCGACTTCAACTATTTTATTCACTAACCGATTCATAAATTCTCGGTCATGGCTTGTCATTAGTAACGAACCCTTAAAACTCATCAACCAAGCCTCAAGCCAAATAATGGATTCCAAGTCTAAATGATTTGTTGGCTCATCCATTAGTAAAACATCTGGGTTTTGGATAAGAATTTTGGCAAGCTCAATGCGCATCTTCCACCCACCACTAAAGCTTTCAGTAGGTCGCTGATGAGCCTCAGGTAAAATACCTAAACCTGTAATAATCTCAGCCGCTCTAGAGTCTAAATCATAACCGCCCAGTCTCTCAAATTCGCCCTGTAGCTCTCCGTACTCTTCTAAAACTTTGGCCATCTCATCATCACTCATAGGTTCTGAGAGTTTTTGCTCATAAGTTTGCAGCTTCTCTTGAATTTCAGTAATAGGGCCCGCAGCAGATCTCACCTCTTCTAAAACAGTTCGCCCCTTCATTTCTTCAATATTTTGCGAAAAATAACCTACCTTAAGACGATCTGGTTTTACAATTTGACCTTCATCTGGAGACTCTTCACCAACAATCAGTCTAAAGATTGTCGTCTTACCGGCGCCATTGGGCCCAACAAGACCTACTTTTTCTCCAGGGTTAAGCTGAAAGGAACCCGCCTTATAGAGAATGCGATTACCGTGTCGTTTTGAAATATTAGATAAATGAATCATATAAGTGCCAGATTTTAATTGGATTCTAAATCAGAAGTCAAACTTCTATATTCGGCAATGGATTTATGAAAGTTCAGCACCTGAGTTTGATAGCTAATCTCATAATTAAATAACCTTTGCTGTTCTAAAAATAGATCATTCACAGAGGTTCGACCCATCTGAAAGCTTCTAAGAGTATCTGCGTAGAGCTTTCTTGATTTCTCTAAACTTGTGAGAGCCTCTTGCAAACTCTCTTTTGTAAGGGTAATTTTTTGTTCAACTGAGTTTTTTTGTAGCTCCACTTCTTGTGCACGTTTTTTATATGAAAGCTCAGATTGCACCAAATTTTCTGCTGCGATTTGATTCTGAGCAGCTGTTTCCCAGCGATCCCATATTGGAATAGTCAGTACCAAACTGGTGGTGAATTGATTAATATCTTGGTCCCTAATCGGGCTAACGGCGTAGTTCAAATTCAAATCAAGTCTTGGCATAAATCCAGATCTTGATTCTTTAAGTTTGTATTTAAAATAATCAGATTTTTTGCTTAAACTTAAAATTTCAGGGGTTTTAGATTTTAACTTATCTTTTTTAATGTTAGCTTCGCTAAAATTAAGCCATGGCCACTCTATAAATGGAATATCTTCGCCATAGAGCACTTGCACTTCATTTGCTACTTCTAATTCATAAACTTTAAGCTCCCTAAGACTTGTTCTGCCTGCTGCTAAATCAATTTCTACTCTTTGTAAATCTTGATTAGAAAGTTGTCCCCTGCCAAATCTCAATTTTGCAACTCTTAGGGACTCTTCTTTTTGTTTTACCACTTGCTCAGCAATGGCAATTTCTTGATAAAGTTTATTACGATTAAAAATAAGATAAGAAGCGGCAAGCCTGACACTTAACTTCTTTGCCTTTAACTCATAACGACCACTTTCCGCCAAGACTCTAGCCGACTGCATGCCGTAATAAGTATCTCCACCTTTAAATAAATTTAAACTTAAACCCACTGTTGCCGAATCTGAATCAATAGCATCAGCTCCTGATTCTTTAAATTTCGTTTGCGTCAGCGTTGCACTTAAACTGGGAGTCCATGCCATTTGACTTGCACTTAATAAACTCTCATTTGATTTTTGCAAACTCTCTTGAATACTAATTTCTGTATTATTACTTAAAATCTTATTTAAAACTTGTTCAAAGCCAACCTTTTGCGCTTGTGCACTTAAAGAAGACAAAATAAAAATCAAGTGGATGACTAATCTCATAAAGAAGGATTTAACTCCGAAGATCGGCTTTGTTGTGGGTCTTCTTTTTGCCAATCCAGATCTGTAAGATTATAACGAGCTTTACTTTTATCTTTTCTCTCTAAATACTGCACCTGTAATGCAGGCACAACAAACAAAGTAAATAACATAGAAATCCACAATCCACCACTCACAGCAATTCCAAGTGGCTGCAGAATTCTCCCACCTTCACCAAAACCAAGAGCTATAGGGAACATACCTAAAATAGTGGTCATTGAAGTCATTAAAATAGGACGAAGTCTTGCTTTACTTGATTCCAGTGCGGCCTCAAGAGGTGTGTGCCCTTCATCATAAAGCTTTTTCATAAAATCAACTAAGATAATACTATTAGCGACTGCAATCCCATTTAATAAAATCATACCAAGAACAGAGTTCAAAGATAAAGTGCTGTTGAATACATACAAAGATGTTATCACTCCAATAAATCCTAAAGGAATGGCCACCAGGACTAAAAGCGAATGAATAATATCTCCAAATTGCAAAACCATGGTAACAAAAATTAAAACTACCGATAAAAACATGGCCCATTTTAATTGATTAATGGCTGTGTTCATTTCATGAGCTGCATCTCCAATTACGACAATTGGTTCAGCAGAAGCGTCGGCTCCAAACTTTCTATTAGCCAACCAATCATTAACCACTTTTTCTGCTTTTTTTCTGGCTTCTGGAATTTCTTTTTTATCGCTCTCATTAACTCTTCCCTCAATAAGGACCAAATCAGTTTGATTCTCACTATAAATATCTGGTGGCTGCGGAACAGCCTCAACTAATACTTGAGAACTTAGCGGAATAATTTTGTTATCAACACCAATTGGCAGAGCTTTTAACTCTTCAATAGAACTCACGCGAGCTTTGGGAAAAGTCATTTTTATTGGGTAATTTTTCTGCTCAATTTGAATATTGCTGACTCTAGATCCTTGAGTTGCAACTTTTAACAAATAACTTAAATTTGTTTGAGATACGATTGAGTCGGCACCAAAACTTCCTTGATAGGGAGTTAGTCGAATCATAAAATCTTTTGATGAATTTGGCGTGGTCCATAATCTTGGAAAGGCCTGACTCTCTTTTAGTAAGATTTTAATTTCTTCAGCGACCTTAATCCTTTTTTCTGGTGAACCACCTTTCACCTCTACTAAAAAATCTGGCGGGTTAGGAAGTCGCAATTCTGATGGGTTCCACGGTTCAAACCAATATGAAATATAAGGAGTGTTGGTGTACTTTTTCTCCAAAGTCTTCCAGACCTCGTCAATATCATGGCGATCTTTAAGTCGGATCATAATATTACCATTCCTTGCGCCATAAATTTGTGTAAAGGTGTAATCAATTTTTTTATCAAGGGTTTTAAACAAATCTTGCTCTAATAATTCAAATTCCGATTCCATTTGTCTTGTTTCCGTAAATGTTGGATTACTCATCCCCATCATCATCCAGTCGGTTTCAGGACGCCCTATGATTTCTTTAGGAAGCTTTGGAATCACAAAAAAAGCAAGGCCTAGAATCGCCAAACATAAACCCAAATAAACAGGTACTTTAATAGACTTTTTAGTAATAAAACTTCGCAAACACCTTACATAAAAATTCTCAATAAATTTAAACTGCTTTTCAATAGGTGATTTAATATGAAAGTGAGTTTCTTTTTTCATAAGCTGCAAACGCACGGTCGGCACTAAGATCAGAGCCACGACCGCTGATAGACCATGAGAGAAAACCACAGCTTTGGCTAGATCGCCTAAAATTGCATTTGTTAGACCATTAGTTAAAATCAAAGGAATAAAAACCACAAGAGAAGAAATTGTAGAGGCAATAACTGGAAGTTTAACTTCATTCACAGCTTTAATTACAGTTTTAAGACGCATTTCAGGAGTTAGGCGTTCTTTTATATTTTCAAAGTGCCTAAAAATATTTTCCATCACAACAACTGAAGCATCCACATTCATACCAGCAGAAAGAGCTAACCCCCCAAGTGAAATGAGATTTAAGTTCATCCCACTTAACTTCATAAAAATAAAAGCCATCACAAGGCTAATAGGAATCTCAATAGCAGCAGTTGCTACATTTTTAAAGCTGCCAATAAATATAAATAAAATCAAAACAGCTAAAAAAGCTGCAAGTCCTACCTCTTTACCTACACTTAAAATACTTGAATTAATGAATTCAGCTGGATTCACTAAAATTTTAAAAGTTATGTCAGATGGAATTTGTGGCTGAATTTTTTTAAGCTGCGCCATAATATCATCAGACATTTTTTTGATATTGCCGCCTGCCTTTGGGTTTGCAAATAAAATAAGACTTTCAATACCACTGGTCTTAAATTTATTTTGCTCATCTGTTTTTACATAAAAATCAATATTAGCAATATCACGCAAATAAACTTTTTGCTTCTCATTAGCTTTAATTACAACACTGCCAAGACTCGCAAGGCTATCCACTCCCCTGGGAAGCAAAACCTGAAATCTATTTTCACCAGATTTTAATACCCCGCCACTTTGCTCAATCATGGACTGAGTAATAGCGCTGGAAATTTCTAATGGCATAAGCTGAAATAATGCTAATCGCTCAGGTACTAACTCGATAACCACTTCTTTGCGATTAGGGTTGTAAAGCCCAATACCATCGGCATCAGGAACAGAAGAGGAAAATGATTTAACTAAAGGATCTAGAAGGTTATAAACCTCATCTAGAGAGCGCAGAGGACTAAAAAAGCTAACTGCAAAAAAACCCTG
>CAYMKD010000079.1:0-9139 GCA_964390435.1 uncultured Pseudobdellovibrionaceae bacterium
GCAGTGAGTTTGGGTGCAAAGAATGCGCGTATTTCAAGGTTTCATGCTTTTAATATTGAAGACTTAGTGGAAGATCAAGAAATCAACAATGTGTATATTCACTTTCCGGATCCGTGGAGTAACCAAAGCCAGCATAAACACCGAGTGGTGAACTCTGCTCTTTTAAATCAAATTTACAAAAAGCAAAGGCCAGGTTCTTTTATTGAGTTTAAAACAGATTCAAGAGAGTATTTTCTCTGGGCTTTAGAGCAAATTAAGGCCACAGCTTATAAAACAGTTTTTGAAACTCTTGATGTTCACAATTCAGAAAAAGCTTCTGAGAATTTTGTAACAGCTTTTGAGCGTATTTTTATCAATCAGAATATTCCTATTAACTACGTTAAGCTCCTTCGAAACTAAAAACCCTCTTGTTCTTCACCAATAAGTGGCGTCGACCGTGATATCTCCTAGGATTTCAGTTTGGCAACTGATGCGTTCGTTGGCTTTAAGTTGAAATTTTTCTCTTAGAAAAAGCTCGGTCTCATTTGGCGCACTTAAATTTTCACTTCCAGATAAAATTTGTATGCGGCACTTAGCACACACTCCATCGCCATTACAAGATGAGGCTACGGGGCGGCCATTTTCCAAAAGACTCTTCATAAGATTAGAGCCTTTTTCGATCTGAAAGCTCTTTTGAGTTTTTTTAATACTAACAGTGGGCATGGTTTTATTCTTATAGAGAGAGGTTTACTTGTCTATGCAAATTCTTTGCTTGCTCTTTAATCTCAAGCTCGTTATGGGCATAGTATGAAACCCGCAATTGCAATTTTAGGTGCTAGTTATGGTTTAGGCGAGGCTTTGTCCCTGAGGCTAGCAAGTGATGAACGAAGATTGCTTCTTCTCGCTAGGGACTTAAAAAAACTCTCAGAATTAGCAAAACAAACTGAAAATTTGGGTGCACAAACAAACACTTTAAAAATAGATTTAGCCAGACCAGAAGCTTATGAGCAGCTCTATTCACAGTTGATAGAATTTAATCCAAGTCACATTATTTATTGCGCTGGTGGTGGGCCCTATGGATCTTACCATGAGAAGAAATGGTCTGATCATGAGTGGGCTCTTCAGCTTAATTTCTTAACTCCAGCTCGGCTGTTGCACCAAGTTTTAGCAGAGAAATTAAAGTTTTCTTCACTGACTGATTTTGTTTACGTAGGCTCTGAGGTTGCTGAAAATCAGCCTGATGTCGGTGCAGCATCTTATGCAGCTGCCAAGCATGGAATGCGCGGACTTATTTCAACCTTGAAATTAGAGAGTGAAAATCCAAAGATTCATTTGTTTAGTCCAGGTTATATGGATACGCGTTTATTACCCAAAAATGCTTGGCCGCGTCACAGGGAGGGGCTTGTTGCCAAGTCTCATGACGTTGCCAATAGCTTAGCTCTAAAATTAGTTTTGTAGACTTGAGTCTGATTTAGCTCTTCGATATTATCGGGTCCATTCAAACTAGGAGTATAACAAGTGGAAAGCAAAGTAGAAGATGTGGTTATTATTGGTTCAGGGCCTGCGGGTTTAACGGCTGCTATTTACACAGCACGTGCAAGACTTAATCCACTGATGATTGAAGGTGAAGAGGCGGGTGGGCAACTTATGCTCACAACAGATGTTGAGAATTATCCTGGGTTTTCCAAGGGAGTGACGGGGCCTGATTTAATTTCGGTAATGCGTGCACAAGCTGAGAGATTTGAAACACGTTTTATCACAAAAAATGTTACGAAGGTCGACTTCTCAAGTAGGCCATTTAAAGTATGGGTGGGTAATGATCTTCACCAAGCCCGAGCCGTAATTATTTCTACAGGAGCGAGTGCTAAATACTTAGGATTAGAGTCTGAGAAAAAATATATGAATAAAGGTGTTTCTGCTTGTGCGACTTGTGATGGTGCTTTTTTTAAAAACATGGCTGTTGGAGTTGTAGGTGGTGGTGATACGGCAATGGAGGAAGCACAGTTTTTAACTAGGTTTGCGAGCAAAGTTTATTTAATTCATCGTCGGGATCAGTTTCGAGCTTCTAAAATCATGATTGAGCGAGCGCTTAAAAATCCAAAAATTGAAGTTCTTTGGAACAAAGAGGTCACAGAAGTTATAGGTGATAATAAATTTGTCACTGGATTAAAATTACGTGACACTCAAACACAGGCAACTTCTGATTTAGCTGCACAAGGGCTGTTCCTAGCCATTGGTCATAAGCCCAATACAGATTTATTTAAAGGACTCATCGAAATGAACGAAGTCGGCTATATTAAAGCAAGGCCGGGAAGCTCCTATACAAATATTCCTGGGGTTTTTGCAGCAGGGGATGTGCAAGATCCAATTTATCGTCAAGCTATAACGGCGGCAGGCACGGGTTGTATGGCAGCTATTGATGCTGAAAGATGGCTTGAAACGCAAGGACACTAAATGAAGCGTATTAATACCAAGGATTTGGTAAACAAAATTGAGAAAATTGCAAAGCAGAAAATTTCTGAGCAATCTGTTGTACCCTTAGATCAGTTTCGTGAAGTGAAAAAAAAGATCGATCCAAAAGTCATCCTAGTTATTGAAGATGAGGAGACCATGCGTTCGGCGATACAGAGAATATTAGAGTCCGAAGGATATATGTGTAAACTGGCCTCGGATGCAACTCAGTTATCAGTAGTATTGGATGATACTCCAATAGATTTGATTTTACTTGATGTGGGGTTGCCTTGGATAAATGGCTTTGAATTAGCTGAACTTATGAAGGAGCACAAAGATTTAAAAAATATTCCCCTCGTTTTTGTATCTGGTAAAACGAGTGATGAAGATATCAAAAAAGCCTTTGAAGTTGGAGCGAGTGACTATATAAAAAAACCGTTCGATATTGAGAAAATCAAAAAAACCATTCGTACCTTATTGAAACTAAATAATCCAACTGCGGGTTAAGATTTGCACGTATTTTAAGATTCTTTTCAAGTGTTCAAAATAGAACACTTTTGTAAGTTATTGTAATGACATATTCATAAATTAACTTGGATCGCATACAAATTAATGACTAATAAAATATTTTTTAAGGCCTTTAAAAAGCCTTAAAACGACCGATAAATTACTATAACTCAACTGCCGTTACGTATGTACGTTTGTTGATAATCAAGAGGAGTTAAATAATGAGTAAACTGCAGACTGTTACCTTTAAACCAGGCGAAGTCATATTTTTCGAAAAAGCGGCAGCAGATGCTCTCTATATTATTCAAAGCGGACAAGTCGAAGTATTTAAAAAAAATAAAGAAGGTAATAAAGTAGTTGTTGCAGTTATTAACTCAGGTCAATACTTGGGTGAGATGGCTATATTTAGAGGCACTCCTCATTCTTCAAATGCCGCGGCACTATCTGAAGTTACTGCCGCAAAATTAAGCAAAGAAGCTGTAGAATCTCAACTCAAAGCTGCACCAAGTTGGCTTGTAGCTCTTGTAAGGTTATTAGTAACACGTCTTCATGCAAGTAATGAGCTTATCAAAAAACACGGTATTGTGGATGAGGCAGCGCAAAGTGCCGCCCAAGCCATATCTGAAAAATTCAAAAAGCCTGATGCCGCCTAAAAGGTGCCAGGCACCTTTTCCTTAAATAGCGCGTTAAGATAGATACAATTAGATTTGCTTTAAAGGCCTCTAATGAGGTCAAAAAGCTCATCATAGTGCTCAAGCACGGCAACGGGATTATATTGTTTTAACTTGTCTATATGTGTGTAACCAAAGCCAATTGCAACAGATGCAACATTAGCAGCATGTGCAGACTTCATATCAGGTGTGCCATCTCCTATCATGAGAGTCTGGTTCGGATTTTTTTCTGCAGCTTTCATGACCTCTAATAAAGGTAAAGGATGAGGCTTTTTTTCTCTCAAAGAGTCTGAACCAAAAACCCTTAACCACGAGTATTTATTAAGCGATAAATGACTCATAATTTTTTGTGTTGAGCGAATGTTTTTATTTGTGACAATGGCAATTTCTCCATCCCACTGATTTAAAAAATTCTCGGCTCCTGGAAAAGGGCGTGTTGTATTATACATTTCTTCATCATAGTAAGAGATATACTCATCCATAATTTGAGTAAGCTTTTTTTCATCGCCGTCATACTCTTGAAAAAAACTTAACACTAAAGGTTTTAAACCCTCACCGATATGTGAAGTGATTGTATTTGTTGGAATAGGTTCTTTGCCATGAGCTATTAAAAGTCGATTTGTAGCAGCTGCGATATCGTGAGCCGAGTCTATAAGTGTTCCATCAAGATCAAAAATAAGGAGTTCAATATTCATTAGTTAAAAATATCAATATTTTTTTGATCTTGTTATCTTTTTTTTTGCATGTTAACTAGGGTTTCATGTCAGAGAGAACACAAAATGATTTATTAAAATATATAAGCTCTGTTTGGGGTGGCGAAGATGCACTTATGCTTAAGGCTCGTCAAAAAAGTGATGAGCTAGGTTTAACTAGAATTTCCATAAGTGCCATTGAAGGCAATTTAGTGCATTTCTTTATTAACCAAGTAAGAGCACAAAAAGTAGTAGAGCTTGGCACACTTACTGGCTACTCTGCACAGTGGATTTTAAAAGCTATGCCATCTCAAGGAAGGCTCTGGACATTTGAGAAAAGCTCTGTACATGCTGCAAAGGCCAGAGAGGTTTTAAAGTCATATATTGATGAAAACAGAGTCACTATTTTAGAAGGTGACGCTGTAGAACTATTGCCAACAATCAATGCTGAAGGTCCCTTTGATGCCATTTTTATTGATGCCAACAAACTAGCGTATGGTCAGTACTTAGATTGGGCCGAAAAAAACTTACGCAAAGGTGGAGTTATTTTGGCAGATAATGCTCTTCTAGGTGGCACAGTGGTAAGTGGTCAGGCCAACGATACTTTTAGTGATAAGCAGATTGCAGCAATGAAAGAGTTTAACCTTCGATTAAGCAATTCAGAAAAATACCTATCAGCGATGCTGCCAACTACTGAAGGTTTGTTAGTTGCGATTAAAAACTTTTAAAGTGTATTTAAAGACTCTTCAAAGAGAGTTTTTATAAGTTCAAATATTGAGTTTTTTTCAATAAGAAAAGGACTCTCAATCATATTTTCGTTATTTAAAAAAACGGTAGCTCCTAAGCCGAATACAGAAATTCTTGATTTTAGCTCGTTAAGAATAATTAAATCAGAATCTTTCAAATTTGTTTTAGAAAAACTATTATTTTCAATAATAGCATTTATTTTTAAAATTAATTGGTCACTATTATAGGCCAAGTTTTCAAGGGCATAGTTTTCAGCACTCAGTCTGTGGCATTTTCCTGAAGAGGAACAAAGTCTATATTCAACCTCAAGAGTATTTTGATTAAAAATACTTAAAATATAGTGTCCGTTTGTTACATTCATAATTACAATGCGTTGATGAATTTCTTGATCCAGTAGGCAAACAGGTTCGTAGGAGTTACTTAATAACTTGCAAACCTCTTGATTTGCTTGTGCAGACAAAGAAAGTGTTAATACAAAGTACAATGTGCGCAAAAAGGTCACTGTAAACTCCCATTAAATGAGGATCTAGTTCTAAAATCTCTAATTATTGATTTGTATTACAAATTAAGTGCCAACAAAAACTGCTTAACTCCAGCAACGTAGTCTTCACGGAAGTCTTTTAAGCCATTAAGGTGATCGGCTTTTGGTAAGCTCAGTCTTTGCCAGGCAAGTTGATTATGGGGTTCAAAAACTTGATCAATCCACTCAGGTGAGATGATTTTATCTCTCCACCCTCGTATAGATAAAACTGGGAAGTTTGGAGGGAATGAAGATAAATCTTTTTTTAACTCTTCACTCCAAAAGGGTGAAAGCATAAAAGAGGACACAGCCGAGCGCAAAAAGCGTAGTGGAGTAAAAGGAGTTGGAATCTCATATTTAAACAAGTTGTAAACTGGCTTGTATAACTGTGCAGAGGGGCCACTGTCGCAAATTAAGGCTTTGATGTCGTTAGCATGTCTGCGTGCAATGGCCTCAATAGCTGCTGAGGCTGGATAAGAGAAGGTGTAAATGATCTTTGGCCCCTGGCAGGCGTTGAGTATAGATTCAACCTGATCAGCCCATATATGCTTAATGCCCCACTTCAAATTAGATGAAATAGGTAGATCTCCAAGACCTTCTAAATCACTTTTTAAATCAAAATAAAGGCTATTAAAACCGAGTTCTTTAACCATTTC
This sequence comes from uncultured Pseudobdellovibrionaceae bacterium, assembly GCA_964390435.1. Classification (GTDB taxonomy): domain Bacteria; phylum Bdellovibrionota; class Bdellovibrionia; order Bdellovibrionales; family Bdellovibrionaceae; genus CAYMKD01. The sequence continues at coordinate 6,224 of CAYMKD010000079.1, forward strand.
TATATGACGTTGCAAAATGAGACGATTGCCTCTGTAGAAGGGAACAAACACGATAGTTTCGTTATACTTTTTTTTATGGGCAGGAATGATTTGCCCATTAAATGGAAGAGCCGTCATATCAGGTTGCAAATTCTTGTGCCTTAAAATCTAGTGTTTTGTGCCTTGAGTGCTTTGTGGCCAAAGTTCTTGCCAATTTCTAGTTTGAACTTCGCCCTGCCCAAGCTGTTGTAAAGTACTCTCGCTGACCTGCACTTTTTCAAGGGCTGTTTCAGCAAGCACTCTCCCAGCAGCAGCAACAACGGCTTCAGCATCAATATTATGGAACGCATAGACGTCTTTTGGTCTACCGCACTTTGAGTGTTTGCGAACACTTAAGGCTTCTTGGCGGACTCCAATAATAGAGCCTATGTTATCAAGCAATCCAGGCTCCCCATCATGCACGCTCACAACAGGTACGCGACGTCCAGCCATGGTCACGATATCTTCATTGGCCAGGTTTTCTGTAGCTAAAAGATGTAAATCTGCATTAATGCCGAGATTATTTTTTAAGTGGTGATAATCATTTTCGTGCGCTAGGTTACCAACTAGCAAATCTGGGCTAGTAACTATGACAACATTGGCGTAAATGCCACGTTTTAATAATTCATTTGAAGCCGTAATGGCTTCTGTTCCCATAGATCCCATGGCTAAAATATTGATTACATTGTCTCCTGGCTCGTAGCCTTTATAGCCTCGATAGTCGATTAAATAATAACCACCTTCAAGTACATCCGTGCGAAGCTGTGTGAGAATTTCACTTTCTTCAAGACTTGCCACTTCTGTTTCGACTAAAGCGCCTTCAAGAGGAAAGTCTGCATGTCCTAATTTTTGATCGCCTAAATTTGTTTTAAACTTTGCTTGGCGTTTTAAAGAAGTCATTAAATCTTTTTGCTCAACTCCTCTGGTCACTCCGCGAACAAGAACTCCAGATCTGCCTGTATTGTCATTTAATAAGTGTCTTCTCATCGACTCACAGATAATCCAATCAAGCTCTATGCAAAAGAAAGGCTCCCAAGTAATTTGATTTGGAATTTGAATGTCAGATTTCCAACCATGTTGAGCTCCTTCAGGAGAGAGGGTAACTCCGGCCGGAGTTCCAACAAGAATAAAACTCGACTTCCAGTAGAGATTATAAAAATATTGATCCATTGCGCGCTTGATAAAAAAATCATAAACAGTCATCAAGGGCAAAATAGGGATGCCTAAAGTATCTCTTAGCCGACCAAAAGCCCCCATACATGACATCACGTTGCCTTCAGCAATTTCAAATCTTAAATACCGATCAGACATTTCTTCGCCAGGCACAAGATCTGGTAACTTATTATCTTTTACACCAAGATCTGTTTCAAAATCATGAACAACTGGGGCACCAAAAATTTTACCATCCATTGCCGGATTTAAATTTGTGCTTGTGCCGACATCTGGAGCCATTGAGATCATTAACTCGCCAGGTAACTTCCAAGGTTTTTCACTATCAATAAGAGGCTTTTGTGACTTCGTAAGCTCTTTTTCATCAAGAGATGTATTGGCAATACGAGTGAGTTTTGCAGTTAATTGTCCTAGCATCCATTGAGTATGAGGATAACTTGCCATTTTTAAGTTAATTTCAAGACTTGGCGGAAGATCACCGAACTCCGTAGCCTTATTTAAAAAGAATTTTTGATTTTTTTCTTTTAGCTGAAACTGAGCTTTAATTTGCTTAAGAAGTTCTTCGCCACGAGTTTTTAAATATTTAGACTCAGGTGCACTGTCCGAAAACTTGGCAAAGAGCGTTTCGCCCTTAATGCCTTCGCGCTCTTTGAGTTCATCCATTTCTTCAGCAGTGGGCAGGGCAGAGTGATTGCCAGGAGCTGCCGCACACTTTAGTCCCCAGCCTTTTACAGTATGAGCAATGATGATCGTTGGTTTGCGTGAGTTCTTTTTACTCTCAAGCATGGCTTCTGCCATAGCAATAATATCGTGTCCACCAAGATCTCTAAGGGCGTTGTAAAGCTCTTCGTCGCTCACGCCCTCTAAAAACTTTTTTAAATTTGGATGCTCTTTGGCCATCCCTTTTTTTAGAGCTTTCATGTCTTTAACAAGAAGAAGAGCTTGAAACTCGTAGTCTTCAAGATCTTCTTCTAAAAACTTCTTAAATTGATCACCACCAGCACGCTTAAAAAGATCTTGTCTTAAGTGCCCATGTTTTACTTGAATGACTTCCCAGCCATTAGCGCTCATAGTGCGCTCAATGCGGACAGCATCAGTGCCATTCATAATGCGTTTGTTAGTAATGCGATGGCCATCTAAACTTTGACGATTATAATCTACAATCCATGTGAGATTGCCGATTTCACGTTCAGCAAAATCTGGTACAGCTTCATACATAGAACCTTCACGAAATTCAGAGTCACCACAGATAGCCCAAAAATGAGCATCTGGAACTTCGTAACCATGATCTTTTGCATAACGGTAAGCTAGAGCCATGTAGCCGGCTTCAACTGGCGGAATACCAACAGTGCCTGAGGGAAAGAAATTATGATTATCAGAATCATAAGTAGAGTGATAAGATTGAAATACAGGCTCACCATTTTGTGAAAACTTTCGCAAGCCCATCATTGCTTGATTAGCTTCATCTAGTGAGAATTGTGACAAATCGTTTTTTAAAAATAAATTTAACAAATAATGATAAGAGTGATCAGCAGGAGAAGCATGGGGTTTATTAGCAATGTGGTCAAAGCCAGTGCGCACTAATAAATGCAAAGCACCCAGAATATGTAGAGAGCTAGCAGAGGCAGCAGGATGTCCGCCAACTTTGGGATCGCCTTTTTCTTTATCACTTCTGTGATTTGCTTGATAAATCATTTGTGTCGCCAGGTAGTGGGCGCGCATAGCAAT